>CAZCIJ010000010.1:11115-25354 GCA_964498265.1 uncultured Gaiellales bacterium
GAGTCCTCCGCGCAGGCCGAGGAGCGGACGGCGACGAGACGGCCGCCAAGCTTCGCGTAGGCCTCCTCGATCGCCTCGCGCGGCGGGCTTGCAGTCCGGACGAGCGCCTGCGCCTGCTCGTGCGCCTGCCGGCGCGCGAGCTCGAGGAGTCGAGCGGAGTCGAGCGAGCTCGCGAGGACGTGTGCGCAGACCGCGAACCCCGGGGGCACGGGGAATCCCGCGGCGGACATGGACGCGAGGCTCGCGCCCTTGCCGCCTGCGAGGCGCACGTCTGCGCATGCCGGG
The DNA here is from genome assembly GCA_964498265.1 of uncultured Gaiellales bacterium. Taxonomy (GTDB): domain Bacteria; phylum Actinomycetota; class Thermoleophilia; order Gaiellales; family Gaiellaceae; genus CAZCIJ01. Next base: position 11,401 of record CAZCIJ010000010.1, read on the forward strand.
TCGTCGAGCCAGAGGACGGGCGCGGTCACTCGATGATCGCGACGGCACGCACGGGGGCCGCGGTGGTGCCGATCCACTTGACCGGGAAGACGGCGAGCTTGAACCCGTGCGGCGGCAGCTGGTCGAGGTTCATGAGGTTCTCGAGATGCCAGTAATCCTCGTCGATCATCACGCGGTGTGCCTCCCAGAAGTGCTTCGTCTCGAACATCGCCCACACAGGCGGGTCGAACGTGATCGCGTCGATTCCCATCAGACGCACGCCCCGCGCGATCAGGTGGCGCGTGGCCTCCGCCGTCATGCCGCAGTGGTCGGTCCGGTAGCGCTCTTCGGTGTTGTAGGACCCTGCGCCGGTGTGGATGAGGACGACGTCGCGCTCCTTGAGCTCGTAGCCGATCGACTCGAGGGTTCCGTCGACGTCCTCGGGGGTGATCCGGTAGCCGGACGGCTTGTCGCGGAAGTCGAGGACGACGCCGTCCGCGTAGCAGTACTCGAGCGGTATGCCCTCCACGCCCGGCGCGTCCGGGCCGCGCAGGTGCTTGACCGCGTCGCAGTGCGTGCCGACGTGGTCGTTCTGGATCACGAGGTAGCTCGCCGTGAGCCACGTCGCCCCGTGCTGGGCGGCGCCGATCCGTTCCGCGAACTCCTCCCAGCTCTCGTAGAGAAGGAGCGTGGGCGGCGGTACGCGCGGGAAGGTGAGCATGTCCCGGTGCACGGGCATCGACAGGTCAACGAGTCGCGTCACGGGATCCTCCAGGAATGAGTAGGTCGCGAAATCGCTGCAGATGCTCCCGGGCGGCCAGCCCCGCTGCGACGGGATCGGCCGTCCGGAGCGCCTCCAGGATCGGAACGTGCGTCTCGGCGAGCTCCCGCTGGTCGAGAGGCGCCGCGAGAGCGGTCACGAGCGTGCGCGTCTCGACGCGCAGCGAGCTCCACACCTCGAGCAAGATGCTGTTCCTCGCCGCTTCGACGATCAGCCGGTGGAACGCGACGTCGTGCTCGACCTGCTCCTGCAGGTCGCCGCGCTCCGCTGCGTCTCGCATGGCGGCGAGCTCCAGCTCGAGCGCCTCCACCCGTCCTCCCAGCCGTGACGCCGCCTCGCGAGCCGCGAGCTCCTCGAGCGCGCCTCGCACGGGGTAGATCTCCGCCAGCTCGTCCGGCGAGACCTCGCGCACCCACGATCCCCGGAACGGCGCCGACTCCACGAAGCGGAGCAGCTCCAGGTCGCGGAGCGCCTCGCGCACGGGAGTCTGGCTCGTGCCCAGCTCCTGCGCGATGCGCGTCTCGACGAGACGCTCGCCCGGCTCGTACTCGCCGGCGAGGAGACGCTCGAGCAAGACCTGCTTCACCTGCTCGCGCAGAACCGTCCTCGTGATGACGCTCATGACAGGATCTCGACCACGCCGGTCGAGCCGTTCACCCGGAGGCGGTCACCGGTCCTGATGCGCTCGGTCGCGTTCGACGTCCCCACGACCGCCGGAATCCCGAATTCCCGTGAGACGACCGCCGGATGCGCAGCGACGCCTCCCGCGTCCGTCACCAGCCCCGAGATCTTGGTGAAGAGCACGACCCAGGCGGGGTTCGTCATGCGACACACGAGGATCTCGCCATCCTTCACGTGGTCGAACTCCTCCAGCGAGGCGACCTGCCGCGCGACGCCGTCCGCGACGCCGGGCGAAGCCGCCAGGCCCACGATCCGATCAGCAGCCGCCGGGGGCTCGCGCTGGAACTTCTCCGGGAACCCCCAGAGCGTGTAGTAGGGGAAGGCGAGCTGCGCGGCGGTCGCCGTTCCCACCCAGTCGGGCGGACGGATCGCGAACGCGGCCTCGCGCTCGTCGCGGCGCGCCGAGACCAGCGACCGCGCGTCGAACGCGTCCTGGCTCGCCATCAGCAATCGGAGCTCGTTGTAGTGAAGGAAGAGGACGTCTTCGTGGTCGTCGAGCGTTCCCGCCTCGACGAGCTTGCGCCCGATCGCGACGAGCACGAGCCGGAGGCGTGCGTTCGTGCCCTGGTCGATGTAGAAGTGGTGGTCGGGCGTGAGCGGATTCATCCCGAGCGAGAGGTCGAGCGCCGCTTGAAGCCTCTCGCGTGCCTCGCCGGCCGGCACCTCGTCCATGAGCTCGCGGATCGCGGCCTCGAGGTCGTCCTTCACGGACTGGAGCGCGGCCGGATAGTCGAAGTCGCTCTCGAGGTAGCCCCGCACGGCCTCCACGATGGGCGCGGGGTTCTCCCGCCACGTCGGGTAGACGAACTCGTGCGACCAGATCGCCTTGGCGCCGAACTCCTGCTGGTAGGGCTGCAGACGCTCCTCGAGGAAGCGGCGCCCCCGCTCGGAGCCCTCCAGCGCCGCGATCACCGCGGCGGCCGTCTCGCCGGCGTGGAACGCGGCGGAGAGCTCGGCGTCCGCCTTCGCCCCCTCCTTCATCCGCCAGAGTGCCTCGATCGAGTCCCAGTTCCGGTCCTCGACCGAGCTCTGGAGCCTGCCCAGGAGCCCAGGGTCGACCTCGCCCTTGACCTCCTCAATCGTCGCGTTCAGCGCCATCGTCGCCGAGAACTGGGCGAAGTTGAGCATCCAGTGGATCTTCCAGTGGCGATCGTGGATGTCGATCGCGTCCTCGAACAGCACGGCGAGCTCGACGAGGCTCGCCGCATCCGTGTCGTACCCGTCCAGATACGCGAAGTTCCGCTCGATCTCCGGGCGCAGCCGCCGGCGCCACCAGTCGAGGAAGCTGGCCGCGTAGTGCGGGAGCACGAAGCCGAGGTACGCCCCCATGCTCGCCGGATACCCGGGATCGCGCGGAACATGAGGGACCTCGCGGGCCTGGTACTCGGTGGCTTCGACGTGCAGATCGGGATCCGCAGGGACCGCCGCCATGTACGCGTACCCGTTGATCTTCTTCATGATCCAGTCGCTCGCGAACGGCGTCGCGAAACGCCGGAACATGTGGTCGCACGTCAGCCACCAGCCGCCGATGTCGAAGAACATCGGCGAGACCGGATTGGGGCAGTGGAGGTCGTCGTAGATCCAGAAGAGCTCCCGCTCACCCTCCTGCCACTCGATCGGGAACTCCTCGGAGCCGTAGAAGGTCCCGAGCACCTCGTCGTCCGCAGCCATGCGCCTCGCCTCCTCTCGACCCCTTCGCCGTGGGACACGCCCGATCATCAATCATCGATGATCCGCCGTCAAGCTCGTGAGACGGCGCCTCGAGAGCGCGGCGGCTTCTTGTCCTGTGCGCGCACGTGCTGTAGCGTTGCGCCACGTTGCCGAGCGATCTGATGCACCTCGAGGCGCGACCGCGCCCCGCGAGCGGGGGCTGATCGTCTCGGGCGTGGAGGTGGACGGCGACGCGGCGTGGGCCAACTGGCACGCCCTCTGAAATCGATTATGTAGGTCGCCCGTCCGCGTGATAACCGGCTTCCACCACGTCTCGATTGCCTGCTCGCGAGCCGACCGGGCGCTCGGCTTCTACCGCGACCTGTTCGGCATGCAGCCGATCGCCGACCGCGTCGTGCCTTCCGGAGGGTTCGTCCAGCGGGTAACCGGCGTTCCCGGGGCGCGGGTGCGCATCGTCCACCTGCGCGGCCACGGCTTCAACCTCGAGCTTCTCGAGTACGAGCAGCCGCGCGGAGATCCGCGTGCGCGCGCGCCGCATCACGCGGGCAGCGCGCACCTCTGCTTCCTGACGGATGATCTCGACGCCGAGTACGAGCGCCTCAAGTCCCTGGGCGTTCGTTTCCGCTCGCCCGGTCCGGTGACCGTCGTCGGCGGGCCCAACGACGGCGGCAAGGGGCTCTTCCTCGAGGATCCGGACGGGAACGCAGTCGAGGTGATCCAGCTCGCGCGTCCATGGCCGACGGCCGCGGAGGAGTGAGGTGGACACGGGGCTCTCGGGACGAACGGCAATCGTGACCGGGGCCGGCGGCGGGATCGGGAAGGCCTGCGCGCGGGCGCTCTCGAACGAGGGCGCCCGCGTCGTTCTCGGCGATATCGACCAGGGGGCGGCCGAGCAGGCTGCGGAGGAGCTTGGGGAGGTCGGTGTTCGCGCGGACGTGACCGACCCGGCCGACGTCGAGCGCCTCGTCGGCGAGGCGACAGGCCGCTTCGGCCGCCTCGACATTCTCGTCACCTGCGCCGGGATCTTCCAGGCGACGCCCTTCGACAGGATCACGATCGAGGAGTGGGAGCGGGTCTGCGCGGTGAACCTGCGGGGGACGTTCCTCTGCGCGCAAGCGGCCCTGCGCGTCATGATCCCTCGGGCGAGCGGGCGCATCGTCACGATCGCCTCGCTGGGCGGACAGACCGGCGGTCTCGCCGCGGGCGCGGCGTACGCGGCGTCCAAGGCCGGGGTCGTCGCCCTGACGAAGTCGATCGCGCGCTACGCGGGCCCGCACGGGATCATCGCCAACACCGTCAACCCGGGGATCATCGACACGCCCCTGACGGGCGCCTGGCCTGCAGACGCGCGCCAGCGCGTCGTCGCCGCAACCCCGCTTCGCCGGATGGGCACGCCGGACGAGGTGGCGGCGATCGTTTGTCTGCTCGCGTCCGACCGCGCGAGCTTCGTTCACGGCGCGCACGTGGACGTGAACGGCGGGCTTCTCATGGACTGACGAAGAAAGGAGCGCGACACAGATGGCACGGGAGGCAAAGGTGTGTCGAGGAACCTGGTGCATGGCGTTCGGCTTCGAGCCGAGGATGGCGACGATGGAGCAGGTCGCCCAGGTGCTCTCGGCATTCGACTACGACGGCATCGAGCTAGGCGGATTCTTCGATCACTGTACGGTGGAGCGCTTCCCCGACAAGGGAAGTCGCCAGAAGCTCAAGGGCTGGCTCGACTCGCTCGACCTCGAGATCGCCGGCATCGCACCGGGCCCGTACGGCGACCTCTTCCGCCTCCCCTGGGCGACGGGATCCCAGGAGGTCTACGACGAGTACCTCCGCTACTTCGAGGGTTATCTCGAGCTAGCGGTGGACATGGAGATCCCCGGAATGCGCGTCGATCCCGGCGCGGCGGGACCGCTGCCCTACCAGGCCGACTACGACCAGGTGTGGGACCGGGTCGTGCGCACGTTCCGGCACCATGCCGACCGCGGTCAGGAGCACGGGGTCGTGATGCTCTGGGAACTCGAGTCGCTCCAGCCGTTCAACAAGCCGTCGGAGACGGTCAAGATGCTGAGCGACGTCGGGCATCCGAGCTTCAAGCTCATCTACGACACCGGCCATTTCCAGGCCTGCGGTGTCATCGGGCACAACCACGTGCAGCCGGCGGAGACGCTCCCGAACCAGATCGAGTTCGTGAAGATGCTCCCGCCGGGATCGATCGGGCACATCCACCTCTGCGATACCGACATGAACACCCACCTGAACATGTTCGGCACGAAGTGCAACTTCGGCGAAGGCATCATCGACTTCGAGGAGCTGATGCCGGTCCTCGCCGAGCGCTACGAGGGCGTCTGGTGGGCGGTCGACTCGATCCCGATGGGATCGAAGGCATGGCAGGACACGTGGGACGGGCCGATCGTGCTCGGCGATCTGCTCGACCGGCACGTGCGCAAGCGCTAGGGGAAGGAGCGGAGGTGAAGGCAGCCGTCTTCTACGAGAAGGAGGATCTCCGTCTCGAGGACGTTCCGGAGCCTGAGGCGGGGCCGGACGAGGTCGTCGTGAGGGTGCTCGCGTGCGGCTTCTGCGGATCGGACATCGAGTACTACTACGGGCGTAGCCCCCTCGGCACGCCCGACGGCAAGGGACCCTTGGTGCTCGGCCACGAGATGTGCGGGGAGGTCGTCCAGGCGGGGAGGCTCGCCGAGCGGTACGGGCTCGCCGAGGGTGACCGCGTCGCGATCAACCCGGTGCAGAGCTGTAATGCCTGCAATGCGTGCCGAAAGGGCGGCCTCCAGTTCTGCGAGAACCTGACGGTCCTCGGCGTGACGACGAATGGAGGCTTCGCCGAGTACGCGACCACGAAGATCGCGCACGCCTACGCGCTCCCGGACGCTCTCACCAACGAGCAAGGCGCCTTCGTCGAGATGCTCTCGTCAGCCGTCTACGCGGTGCAGCGTGCCGAGATCGAGCCCGAGAGCTTCGCCGTCGTCTACGGTCCCGGCCCCGTCGGCCTCTCGATGGTCCAGCTGCTCAAGAACGAGGGCGCGCGCGTCGCGGTGATCGGGACCCGCGACTACCGGCTTCAGCTCGCCAGGGACGTCGGCGCCGATCACGTCTGGAACGTCAAGGAGGAGTCGTCTCCCTTCCACGTGCCAGACGTCGCCCGGGCGATCACGGACGCGAACGATGGCGTCCTGGCCGATCGCGTGCTGGTGGCGACTGCCTCGGTCCAGGCAAATCAGGAGGCGATCGAGATCTCGGGCAACGCTGCGATCGTCGTGCTCATGGGGCTGGCGGGGCCCGACGACGCGGTCTCGGTCGCCCTGCTCCCCAACCTCGTCCAGGACAAGACGATCCGCTTCTCGTGGCTCTACCCGCTCCAGTGGCCGAAGACGATCAGGATCCTCGAGGACGCCAAGGTCGACACCGGCAGAATCATCACGCACTCGGCCACGCTCGACGGGATCGCCCCCGCGATCGAGCGCGTGCTCAACCGCGAGGACGAGGTCGTGAAGACAGTCATCAAGCCGTCTCAGGAGGGATGATGAGCGAGCCGCGATTCTCCGTCTCGGAGATCACCTCGTTCCACAACACGTTCGAGCAGGATCTCGCGAACTACGCCGAGGCCGGAGCCCAGGGCATCGGGATCTGGGAGTTCAAGCTGCCCGAGGACGACGACGCGCGCTCGCTGGCGAGGTTCCGCGAGTCGGGGCTCACGGCGACGACCTGCATCGCCCAGAACTTCTCGATTCTCCCGATCCCGCTCAATGGCCCGACGGATCCGAAGGCGCGGATCGAGGCGTTCTGCAACTCGATCCGGCGCCTGGCGCCGTTCGAGCCCGAGGTGCTGCTGATCGTGACCGGGCACCCGGGCGGCAGGGACTTCGAGCAGGCCAGGCGGGTCGTCGTCGAGGGTCTCAAGGAGGTAGCGAGGTTCGCCGCCGGCCACGGCCTGACGATCGGGGTCGAGCCGCTTCACCGGGACGTCTACCGGCAGTGGTCGATGATCGGCGACATCCCCTCCGCGATCGACCTCCTCGACGAGGTGGGCGAGCCCAACGTCGCGCTCATGCTCGACGTCTACCACCTCTGGGATACACCCGACGTCGTCTCGCACATCGTGACCCATGCGCGACGGATCGCCAGGACCGTCCACATCTGCGACTGGCGCCGGGACACGCGCAGCGACTACGACCGGGTGCTGCCCGGCGAGGGGATCATCGACCTGCCAGCGCTGTTCGGCGCGCTCGAGGCGGGCGGCTGGGACGGCTGGGTCGATCTCGAGATCTTCTCGGACGACGGCACCTTCACCGACACGCCTCTGGACGACTCGTTGTGGCAGCGGGATCCGGTCGAGCTGATCAGGCAGGGGAAGGCCGGCTTCGAGAAGGCCTGGGCGGCACGGAGGCCCCCGTCGTGATGGGACGCCTCGAGGGAAAGGTCGCGCTCGTGACCGGCGCAGCACACGAGCGGGGTATCGGCCGCGGGATCGCGCTCGCCCTCGCCGAGGAGGGCTGCGACGTCGCCGTCAACGACGTTGCCTTCGAGGAGATGGGAGAGCAACTCGCCGGAGAGCTCCGGAGCATGGGACGCCGTTCGAGCTTCTACCGGGCCAGCGTGGCGGACCGCGCCGAGGTCGAGACGATGATCGAGCTCGTGCAGGCCGACCTCGGCCGCCTGGACATCGTGTGCTCCAACGCAGGCGTCGCCGACTGGCAGGGCTGGACCGAGATCAGCGAGGAGTCCTTCGACCGTATCGTCGCGGTCAACCTGACGGGAGCCTTCAACGTCGGACAGGCCGCCGCGCGCGCCATGCTCGCGTCGGGCCGTAGGGGCCGGATCATCTTCACCTCGAGCGTGCACGTCCAGATGTGCTTCCCGCTCATGGCGGTCTACGGCGCCACGAAGCAGGGTCTTCGCGCCCTGTGCGAGACGATGGCGCTCGAGCTCGGCGAGCGCGGTATCACGGTCAACCACATCGGCCCGGGCTGGGTGAAGTCGCAGCTGAACGACCGCTCTCCCAGCCTGCGCACGGAGGAGGACGAGCGGGCGACGCTCGAGCTCATCCCGCTCGGCCGTCCGTCGGAGGCGATCGAGCAAGGCCGGGCAGTCGTCTACCTGTGCTCGCGCGACGCCGACTACGTCACGGGGGAGTTCCTGCGGGTCGACGGCGGCTTCGTCGTCGGCAAGTACTGATGGGCGCGCTCACGACCGTCGGTCTCTCGCCGAGAATCGAGTCGGCGGTGCGATCCCGCCTCGGCCAGCCCGCGCTCGACGTCGTCGTCGCCAGCGCCGGGCGCCAGGCAACGGGCCGCTTCGTCGACCTCGTGCAGGAGGAATGGCAGGCGGCGATCGCCGGCGCGAAGCGCGCCTTCCGCACCGCGCAGCGGCTGGCGGCGGCGTGGGACTCCGCCGGCACCCCCGGCCGGATCGCCTTCCTCGTCGCTCCGGCAACGGTCCGGCCCCTCCACGGCGACACCCTCGACGCGGTCGCAGGCGGCTTCCTGACCACGATCGGCCAGGTCGGAGCCGTCGAGCTCGGCGGCAAGGGCATCACCGTGAACACGATCGTCCACGGCTGGATCGAGGGCGAGGATCCGCACGAGTTCGTCGAGGGGATTCCGGCCGGCCGGCTCGCGCGGCCCGAGGACGTTGCCGAGGCCGTTGCCTTCCTTGCCTCAGAGGCCGCCGGCTACGTGAACGGCGCCGTCGTCGCGGTGGACGGCGGCTTCTGGATCACCAAGGCCACCGGGCACAGCCCGCTCGTCCGGTAGGCGTCCGCGACGCTCGTGCGCCTCGCCTGCGCCGACAACACGTTCCGCCTCCTCCAGCCGTGGGAGAGCGCCGTCGAGGTGATCCGGCTGCTCGGCATCGAGGCCGTCGACGTGTGCCTGATGGGGAATCGGTCGCACATCCGCCCCGAGGAGGCGCGTGACGACGTCCCCCAGACGGCCGCCCGCATCACAGACGGCCTGGCCGAGCGCGGCCTCGACGTCTCAGACCTCTTCTTCATCCCCTGGACCGATTTCGAGCGGCTGGCGCCGAACCACCCCGACCCGGCCGAGCGCACACGGTCGCGCGCGCTCTTCGCGGACATGCTCGAGCTGGCCCAGCGGATAGCAGCACCCGGGATCACGACCCTCCCGGGAATCGACTGGTACGGCGAGTCGCACGAGGCGTCGTTCGTGCGCGCGGTCGACGAGCTGACCTGGCGCGCAACCGAGGCTGCAACCCGCGGCCTCCGCTTCTCGATCGAACCCCATTTCGGCTCGCTCGCCGCACAGCCGTCCGAGGCAGACCGGCTCTGCCAGACGGCAGCGGGCGTCGAGCTGACGCTCGACTACAGCCACTTCGTGTATCAGGGCTACCGCGAGGACGAGATCGAGCCCCTCGTCGCCCGCGCCCGCCACGTCCACGCCCGGGGCGCTCGCGAGGGGCGTATGCAGGCACCGCTCAAGGACTCGACGATCGACTTCGAGCGCATGCTCGACGCGCTCCTCGAGGCCGGGTACGAGGGCGACATCGGCCTCGAGTACCTGTGGATCGACTGGGAGCACCTGAACGAATGCGACACGGTCTCCGAGACCATCCTCTTGCGCGACCGCCTCCGCGCGAAGCTCGCCGGCGAGCCCTGGGACTACCCCGCGTCCACGATATGACGCAGACTCGGCTCGAGAGGACGATCAGAAGAACGTGCGCACCGCGCTGATGACGCGGTAGTCGTCGTCGACGACCGGGACCAGCCGTCGCTTGTCGGACGCGGCGCACGGATGCGAGACCCCGTGCGTGCGAGCTCCTGTGCCAGCACGCGCTGCACGCTACGCACTCGGCGGAGCGCCCCGGGGCGTGGGCCTACGGCGCTCTCGAGAGCGCCGTGACGGCGTTCAGGATCACCTCGGACGCCAGGGCGGCGTCCGCCGGGTTCGCCTCCTCGTCGGGCGCGTGGCTGATCCCGTCCCGGCACGGGACGAACACCATCGCGCTCGGCACGTGGTCGGCGACGCACATCGTGTCGTGCGCGGCGCCGGACGGCATCACCATGTACCTCTCGCCGGTGCGCCCCGCCGCCTCCTCGAGCGCGGCGACGATGCGCTCGTCCATCGGCGTCACCGGGAGCGTCTGCCGCCGACGGTACGTCGCCGTCAGGCCCCTTCGCCCGGCGACCTCCCGCGCGAACGACTCGACGCCGCGCGCGACCCCCTGGAAGCCCTCCTCGACGACGCCGCGCGTGTCGAGGGAGAGTCGCGCCTTGCCGGGAACGACGTTGATGATCCCCGGCTCGAGCTCGATCTCTCCGACCGTCCCGACGGTGCCGCGCCCGGCCGCCTTCGCCAGCCGCTCGACCTCGAGGACGATCTCGGCCGCGGCGGGCGCGACGTCGAGGCGGAAGTCCATCGGCGTCGCGCCCGCGTGGTCGGCCCGGCCCTCGATCCAGACGTCGGCGTGAATGTAGCCCGCGATCGCGCTCACGATCCCGAGCCGGTTGCCGGTGTCCTGGAGCACGCGCGCCTGCTCGATGTGGAGCTCGATCCATCCGGTCAGGTCGTCGAGGATGCGCAGCGACTCGCGCCAGCGCGCGGGCTCGTAGCCCGCTGCTTCCGCGTGCTCCCAGAACGTGCGCCCGTCGTCGATCGCCCTGAACCGATCGCGGAGCTCCTCCTCGGTGACGCGCTGAGCCACGATCCGGCTCCCCAGGAGCATCTGACCGAATCCCGACCCCTCCTCCTCGAGGAACGAGACGAGCTGAAGGGGCAGGTCGAGGCCGAGCTCCCGGTTGAGCCGGCAGACCTCGAGCGCCGTCACGACCCCGAGCGTGCCGTCGTACTTGCCGCCGTTGCGGTTCGAGTCGCAGTGCGAGCCGACGCCGAAGACCTTCTCTCCCCAGGGCCGGTTGCGGGCGACCATCGTGCCGACGGGGTCGTAGGTGATCTCGAAGCCGAGCGCCTCGAGCTCGCCCGCGAAGTAGTCGAGCGTCGCTCGATACTCCTGGGTGTACGCGTAGCGGCGGATCGCCGTCTCGGAGCGCGTGTACGCCGGCCCGGCGAGGGTCTCGACGTCGCGCTCGATCCGCCGCGCGCTCCGCGCGCGGTCGATGGTCATCGCGTGTGTCGCCATGTCCCCTACCCTCGCAGTGGAACCGCGATCGGCCGGAAGGGTGCCCCTGTCGCCCCCGTCAGCTTGAGCGGGCCGGCGATGAACGCGAACTCGTACTGCTTCTCGGCGGCGAGCTCCTCCGTCCAGACGACCTCGATGATCTGGGCGCCGGCGGTGGCGAACATGTAGCAGTGCACCGGGAGGAACCCCTTGTCGACCGAGGGCAGCACCTCGAGCGAGATCGTGTCGCCGCCGATGCACATCGGGCCGGCCTCCTCGCACAGGTACCGCGTCGCCGCGAGCCCGATGCCCGGCGGATTGAGCAGGTAGCCGTCGTAGTCGGGCCAGGCCGTCATCCGCCCGTAGCGGATCAAGACGACGTCGCCGCGACGCAGCTCGACGCCCTGCTCGCTCGCCGCCTTCTTGAGGTCGTCGGGAGTCACCTCGTAGCTGTCCGGCAGGCAGTCGACGCCGTGCAGCCCGGCCACGTCGAGCAGGACTCCCCTCGCGATGATGTTCGGGTACTTCTCAGCCCCTCCGACCGTCCAGCTGCGGCTGCCGAGGTGCTTCTCGGCCGTCCAGCCGTTCCAGAAGCAGCCGAAGAAGCCGAGGTGGTTGAGCGTGTCGATGTGAGTGCCGCAGTGCGTGTAGAGGGTGACCGCGTCGCCGCAGTAGCTGTACTTCTCGTGCACCTCGGCTCCGGCGCCCGACAGGTTGTCCTTGACCGACCCCTGCGGCGTGTGCGTCATCCAGATGTCGTACTTCGGGTCGCCCGCCGCCGCCCACGACGGCATGCCGACGAAGTAGTCGACCGACAGGTCGAAGACGTGCTTTCCGTCGAGCCGCTCGAGGATCGCCTTCTGCGACTCGGGCGTCACCCAGTTCAGGCGGCCGATCTCGTCGTCGGGGCCCCATGGGCTCTTCGAGACCTTGACGCCTCCCTGCTCGAGAATCGGCTCGAAGACAAGGCTTGCTTCCTTCGTGGCCACGTCGCACCTCCTCTGCGGTTTACCCGCTTCTCTCCGAAATCGTACGCCCGCTCTCCCCAGCAGCCGCGGGACGAGGCTCGCACCGCTTCGCATGGTGCGAGCTCATGGGCGACCAGCTTCCGCGGCGCTTCGCGTCGCGAGCGGGGGCCTGCGCTCGTGCCAGTCCGTCGCGTGCTGGAAGGCGTGGGCGGCGCGCAGCACGGTCTCCTCCTCGAAGCGCCGCCCGACGAGGGCGAGCCCGACGGGCAAGCCTTCGACGAGCCCGCAGGGCACGCTGGCGACGGGGGAGCCGACCAGGCTCCAGGGTGAGTTGTAGGGAATGAGCGCGAGACGGTGGAGCACCTCGCGGCCGGCGAGCTCCACGGTCTCCTCGCCGATCCGGGGCGGCCGGACGGGCATCGCCGGCGCGGCGAGGACATCCACGCTCTCGAAGACGCGCCGCAGCTCCTCGTACGCCACGCGCCGGGCGCGCTGACCCGTGACGTACAGCGTCGAGGGCAGGAACAGCCCGACGAGGAGCCGGGCCCGGACGTCGGCGCCGTACTCGGAGAGCCGCGTGCGCAGCCAGGCCAGGTGCACGGACGTGACCTCCTGGAACTGCATCGCCTGCTGGATCGTCCCGGCGTGCTCGAGCAGCGGAGGCGCCACCGACGAGAGCGTGGCGCCAAGGGCTCGAAGCTCCTCGAGCGCCGCCTCGACCGCCGCGGCGACGGACGGGTCGGCATCCTCGAGAAGACGCGCGACGACGCCGACCCGCAGCCCGCGCACGCCACCCTCGAGCGCGCCGACGTAGTCGCCCACGGGCGCGTCCACGGTCGAGGGATCCGCCGCGTCGCGTCCCGCGATCGCCCCCAGCACGAGCGCGCAGTCCTCTGCCGTCCGGGCGATCGGGCCGACGGTGTCGAAGCTCCAGGCGACAGGGAAGACGCCGCCGTTCGACACGCGGCCCGTCGAGGGGCGCAGGCCGGTCGCCCCGCAGTAGCACGCCGGGATGCGGATCGAGCCCGAGGTGTCGGTCCCGAGCGTGGCCGCCGCGAGGCCGGCCGCGACCGCCGCGCCGCTGCCGCCGCTCGAGCCGCCGCAGATCCGCTCAGGCGACCAGGGGTTGCGCGCCGGACCGTAGTGCGGGCTGGTGGTCGTCGCCCCGTAGGCGAACTCGTGCATGTTCAGCTTGCCGAGCACGACGGCTCCCGCCGCGCGCAGGCGCTCCACGACGTGGGCGTCGCGATCGGGGACGTTGCCGGCCAGTATCCGCGACGCGGCGGTCGTCGGCGCCCCGGCGACGTCGATCACGTCCTTCACCGCGACGGGGACACCCCAGAGCGGCCCGCGCTCGGCGCGCCGCTCGAGCGCCCTCGCGTCGGCGAGCGCCTGCTCGGCCCGGACGGTGATTAAGGCGTTGACGTCGCCGTCGAGCGCGTCGATCCGGTCCAGGTAGCCCTGCACCGCCTCGCGCGGCGAGAGCTCGCCGCGGCGAAGTCTCCGCGCCAGCTCGGCGAGCGTCATTCGCCCGCCCGCGGGAGGAAGAGCCCGGCCGGGACGGTGCCGTACGGGATCAGGTCCTCGAGCTGCTCGAAGGCGGGCAGCAGCACCTCCAGAAACCGGCGCACCGCTTCGAGATCCTCGTCCGTCGGCGTCACGCCCCGCGCCTCGGCGGCCGCCCGCAGCTCAGCAAGCGACGGCGTGCTGACCATGGAGACGACTCTAACGCAGTAAGTTAGACTTGTGGCGGTGCCGATCTACGAGTACCGCTGCGCCCGATGCGAGGAGC
>CAZCIJ010000011.1:0-18338 GCA_964498265.1 uncultured Gaiellales bacterium
CCCCGGGCACGGAGGCGAGGTCGGCAAGCCTCTGTGGACGCCGGGCGGCGATCTCCGCCAGCGTCGTGTCGTGGAAGACGACGAACGCCGGCACGGCGTCGGCCCGCGCGCGCTCGAGCCGCCACGACCTGAGCGCGGCAAGGACGGGATCGTCCGTCCAGGCTCGCGCGCCGGCGGCAGACCGCGGGCGCCCAGCGCCCAGCTCGGCGAGGAAAGGGCTCGGCCGTTGCTCCAACGACCAGGTCAGGATGAGGTGCCGCCGCGCCCTCGTCAGCCCCACGTAGAGGAGCCGGCGCTCCTCCGCGAGGCTGTCGGCGCTCTTCGCCTGACGGATCGGCAGCTCGCCCGCCTGCAGGAAGGGGAGGAAGACAGCCTCGAACTCGAGACCCTTGGCACGGTGGTACGTGAGGAGCTGGACGCCGCGGCCGTCGCCGTCCGACCGGAAGCGGGCCTCGAGGTCCGCGACGAAATCGGCCACCGTCCGCGTCTCGGCGTCGAACTCCTCGGCGAGGGCGACCAGCCGGCGCAGGTCGCCCTGGCGCGTCAGCTCCTGCTCGCCCACGCCGGCCGGAGCAGCGGGAAGCAGACCTTCGTGCTCCGCGGCTGCCCGCACCGCTGTTGCCACGCCACCTGCCGTGTCTTGCCGCAGGTGCCGCAGCACCGACCTGGCTGCCGGGCGCGAGAGGAACGCGCCGCCCCGCACCTGATACGGGATGCCGGCGGCGGCAAGCGGCCCCTCGACGTCCTCCGAGCGTGCGTTCACGCGGTACAGGATCGCGACGTGCTCCAGCGGCACGCCCTCGCCCTGCAGCATCTGCACCCGCTCCACGATCCAGCGAGTCTCGTCCGCCGCCGTCGGGTGCGACGCGAGCTCCGGTTCCGGGCCCGAGCGCAGGGTCGCCCGGAGCGTCTTCTGCGCCCCTCCCAGGGAAGGCACGAGCTTGTTCGCCAGACGCAGGATCTCCGGGGTCGAGCGGTAGTTCTGCTCGAGGTGGATGACCCGCACGCCGGGGCGCCCCGCCACTTCGAGCAGGTAGCGGGGCGTTGCGCCCGTGAACGAGTAGATCGACTGGTAGTCGTCGCCGACGACGCAGAGGT
This sequence comes from uncultured Gaiellales bacterium, assembly GCA_964498265.1. GTDB lineage: Bacteria > Actinomycetota > Thermoleophilia > Gaiellales > Gaiellaceae > CAZCIJ01. Next base: position 1,099 of record CAZCIJ010000011.1, read on the forward strand.
CGTCGCGATCCCCGAGCCACAGCTCGAGGAGCGACTGCTGGAGCAGGTTCACGTCTTGGTACTCGTCGACCGTGAGCGCTCGGCAGCGCGACCGGAAGCGGGCGATGGCGTCCGGATGGGCGGCGTAGAGGCGGACGAGCAGCTCGAGCACGTCCTCGAAGTCGATGCGGCCTTCGCGCCGCTTGCGCTCCTCGTAGCGACGGAAGACGCGCAGCATCAGATCCGGGGGGAGCGGAGGCTCGTGGCCGCCGAGCCCTCGCAGGTAGGTCTCCGGGGTCAGACGCCGGTTCTTCGCCCACTCGATCTCGGTGGCGAGGTCGGCGGCCGGGCGGAAGCGGTAGGCGCCGGGGAGGGCGTTGCCGATCTGCCGGAGCCACAGCGCCTTCGACGGCAGGATCGAGCCGGCGTCCGGGCGGAGGAAGCTGAGCTGCGCGAGCGCCGAGGCATGGAAGGTGCGCGCGCGCACGCCGGCCACACCGAGCGCGGCCAGCCGCTCCCCTAGCTCGCCCGCCGCCTTGTCGGTGAACGTGACGGCGAGGATCTCGCCGGCGGCAAACGCTCCGGCCGCCGCCTGGTAGGCGATGCGGCGCGTGATCGTGGTCGTCTTCCCGGAGCCCGCCCCGGCCAGGATGCAGACCGTCCCGCGCACGCTCTCGACGGCGCGGCGCTGCTCGGCGTTGAGGCCGGCCAGGATGTCCTGCGTCGACCTCAGTGCTCCCCGCCGGGAATACGGTCATGATTCGCCGGCGAGAACCGAGCAGGCGAAGGACGAGCGCGCTGACCGCGCGCCCGGATACCACCAGGCCATATCGGGGCGACCGAGGACGCACGCATGCGAAGCGTTCGCAGCCGCGCGAAGCGGGGCGTGTTCCCGGCGGGGAGCACTCAGCTCACGATCTCGGGCTGGTCGACGGGGAGCCGCTTCGGCTCCCTCGTCATCGCGCCGATCCGCGCCACGACCTCGAGCGTGTCCCCGGCGTCGACGAGCCGCTCGACCACGCCGAGCTCCTCGGAGAGCCAGAGCGGATCGACGTGCCTGGCGGAGCAGCGCAGGATCTTGGGATGCCCCGTGGGCAGAGCCTGCTCACCCTCCGCCCAGAGCTCCTCGTGCAGCTTCTCGCCCGGACGCGGGCCGATGTAGTCGACCGCGATGTCACGGCCCGGCTCCTTCCCGGAGAGGCGGATCATGTCGTGGGCGAGGTCGATGATCCTCACCGGCTCGCCCATGTCGAGAACGAACACGTCCCCCGACTCGCCGATCGCGCCGGCCTGCACGATCAGCTGCGCGGCCTCGGGGATGGTCATGAAGTAGCGCGTCATCTCGGGATGCGTCACCGTGACCGGGCCGCCGCGGGCGATCTGCCTGCGGAAGAGCGGGATCACGCTCCCGGAGGAGCCGAGGACGTTCCCGAAGCGCACGCTCAGATAGCGGGTGGCGTTGGCCTGGCGCAGAGCGGCCGCGTGCACGATCCACTCGCACAGGAGCTTCGTCTGACCGAGCACGTTCCTCGGGTTGACCGCCTTGTCGGTGGAGACGAAGACGAACGTCCTGGCCTCGAACTCGGCGGCGACGTCGACCATCACCCGCGTGCCGACGAGGTTGTTGCGAACGGCCTCGAGAGGATTGGCTTCCATCAGCGGAACGTGCTTGTAGGCGGCCGCGTGGAAGACGACGGACGGGCGGTACTTCTCGAGCAGCTGGCGCATCTTCTCGCGGTTCTTCACGTCCGCGAGCACCGGCACGACGGCGGTGAAGCCGCGCTCGTTGACGAGCTCGCGCATGGTCTCGATGAGCGCGTTCTCCGCCTGCTCGACGAGCAGCAGCCGCTCCGGGCGAAGCCGGGCGATCTGCCGGCAGAGCTCCGATCCGATCGAGCCGCCGGCTCCGGTGACGAGCACCGTTACCCCGGCGAGGTAGGAGGTCGCCGCATCGACGTCGAGCTGCACCGGATCCCGTCCGAGGAGGTCCTCGACCTGCACCTCGCGGAGCTGCCTGGCCAGGTGGAGATCGCCCGCGATGAGCTCGTGCACCGAGGGCAGGGTCGTCATCGGGACGTCCGCGTCGCGGCACATGGTCACGATCCGCTGGCGCGTCTCCCCCGCCGCCGACGGGATGGCGATGATGACCTCGTCCGGCTTCGAGTCGGCGAGCAGGACGGGGAGATCGTCGGTCGAGCCCTGCACCCGCACGCCATGGAGACGGAGGTGCTTCTTGCGCGGGTCGTCGTCGACGAGACCGATCGGCGTGTAGCCGAGGGCGGGCGTGCGCTGCATCTCCTTCACGATCAGCTGCCCCGCGTCGCCCGCGCCGACGATGAGGACCTCGCGGCCCCTCGCGACGAGTCCGCGCGGGCCGGGCCGCTCGAGGATCGTGCGCGCGAGCACGCGGGCCCCGGCGACGAGCACGAGCAGGATCAGCCAGTCGAGGACGACCACGGAGCGGGGAACGCGCAGGCGGTCGATCGGGTCGATGAGGTAGACCGCGATCTCCGCGACGATGCAGGCGGCCGTGACGCCGCGTACCACCGACCACATGTCGCGGAGCGACACGTAGCGCCACCAGTGGCTGTAGAAGCCGAAGAGGACGAAGACGGCCAGCGTGATCGGAACGACGATGTAGATCGACTGCTCGAACAGCTGCTCGTACGGGATGGGGATGCCGTTGTCGAAGCGCAGCCAGAAGGCGAGGTACCAGGCGGCCGCGATCAGGCCTCCGTCGACGACGAGCTGCCAGATTCGATGCCGGTTGATCAGCCTCATCGCACCGCCGCTCCGAGGGCGGCGAGCGCGTGGTCGACGACGTGCCGCTGCTCGCGCTCGCCGATACCCGGCCACAGCGGGAGGGCGAGGTTCTCGCGTGCGGCCCGCTCCGTCTCCGGCAACGAGCCCTCGCGGTAGCCGAGCGAGCGGAACACAGGTTGGAGGTGGAGCGGCGTCTCGTAGTAGGCGGCGCAGCCGATACCGGCCTCGCGCAGCCCCGCGGCGATCCGGTCGCGCTCCTCGGAGCGCACGACGTACATGTGGTACACGTGCCCCGGCTCGTCGGCCGGCAGGTCGCATGCCTCCGCCAGCCCGAGCTCCGCGTACCGTGCGGCCGCGCGGCGTCTGGCTTCGTTCCAGCCCTCGACGTGACCGAGGAAGAGGCGGAGCGCCGCCGCCTGGAGCTCGTCCAGGCGCGAGTTGTAGCCGACGGCCTCGAACGTCCTCTTGTCGCGCGATCCGTGACGGCGAAGGAGCCGCACGCGGTCGGCCAGCGTCGCGTCGTTCGTCGCGACGAGCCCGCCGTCGCCGAGACCGAAGAGGTTCTTCGTCGGGAAGAAGCTGAAGGTGGAGGCGACGCCGGACACGCCGACTCCGGCGGCGCCGAACGCCTGGGCGGCGTCCTCGACGATGGGGATGCCCTCGGGGAGGTCCGCGACCGGCGCCGGACGGCCGAAGAGATGGACCGCGATGATGGCCTTCGTCCGGGGAGTGACCCGGCGCGCGACGTCCACGGGATCGAGGTTGAGGGTCTCGGCGTCGACGTCGCAGAACACGGGCGTCGCGCCGCGGCGTGCGACGGGTGAAGCCGTGGCGTAGAACGTGAACGCCGGGCAGATGACCTCGTCGCCTGCGCCGACGCCCAGCGCGTCGAGCACGAGCACGAGCGCGTCCGTCCCGTTGCCGACGCCGACAGCCTCGGCGAGGCCGAGGTACGCCGCGGCCTCGCGCTCGAACGCCTCGACGTTCGGGCCGAGGATGAAGCGGCCGGCGTCGAGAACCTCGTCCAGGCGCTCCCTGAGCTCGCCGAGAAGGGGCGCGTACTGCGCTCGCACGTCAACGAGCGGGACGGTCACGAGCGCGCAGTGTAGCTTGCGGTCTCGGCACGCTTCCGAGCCCGGCGCCGCAGCGCTCGAAAGGCGACCCACGCGACGGCCAGGACGATGATCGCGACGATCACGTAGTCCACCCACCGCGCGTCCTCGTGGACCCGCTCCCAGCCGGTCCCGAGCGCGAGGCCCGCGCCCGCGAACCCGAAGCACCAGAGCGCGGAGCCGAAGAGCGTCAGCACCGCATAGCGGCCGATCGGCTCGCGGGCGACGCCCGCCGGTATCGCGATGAACGAACGAACGACCGGCAGCACGCGGCCGACGAAGACTGCCCAGTCACCGTAGCGCGCGAACCACGCGTCCGCGCGGTCGAGCTTCTCCGGCGTGAGGTGGAACCATCGCCCCCGCCGCTCGAGCAGCGGCCGGCCGCCGTAGCGGCCGATGCCCCAGCCGAGCATGGAGCCGATCCAGTATCCGACCGTGCCGGCGAGCGCCATCAGCACGTAGCCCCAGACGGTCGACTCGACCGTCCAGCCAAAGAGCGTGACGTCGTGATCGGGGAACGCGCCGGCCGCGAGCGCTCCCGCGTAGAGCATCACGATCTCGCTCGCCGCGGGGAAGACGGCGTCGAGCAGCATCAGCGCGAAGACCGCGTAGATCCCGGCGTCGCCGATCGCGGAGGTGACGGCGTCCGTGATCCCGCCCATCCGCGTGATGGTACCCAGGCACGCGAGCCCGGCGAACCCGGCGGCACCCAGCCGGGCGCCTCTATTACCTCCGCTTGCGGCGAACCGTGATCGGCTGCTCGAGCTCGGTCGTGCCGAGAGCGTTGCTCGCCGAGACGACGACCGTGTACCGGCCGGGGCCGACGACCTTCCCGGCGCCGTTCCGCGCGTTCCAGGAAAGCTTCACCGATCCGCGCTTCTGGGCCGGCCTGTCGATCAGCGTCCGTACGACTCGTCCCGCAGCGCTCTCGACCGTGACGGTGACGTGAGCGCGCTTCGCGACCCGGAAGGAGATTCCGACGCTCGCGCCGCGCCGCTTCGTCACTTTGACGGCGCGCTTCGAGAGCTCGAGGAAGCCGAGGGTGTTGTTGACGGTGAAGCTCCGCTCGGCCTTCGACTTGTTGCCGTCCGCGTCGGCCGCGCGCACCACCCACCGCCACGTCCCCTCCTTGAAGATCTCCGGCGCCACCTCGAACGGGTAGGTGCCCGGCTCCTGCTGGGTCTCCTCCTTGTAGAAGACGTGGCCGCCGGGCCCGACGAGCCGCGCCTCGACCGTGGACGGGCGCACCACCTTGAACGAGACGATCTCCCGGTCGGCGACGCCGTCGCCGTTGGGAGAGACGACGGGCACCGACGGCACCGGCGCGTACACGCCGTAGTACAGGTACATGAGCGAGTTCGACACGGCCCGCTCGGCTCCCGCCGACGGCGCGCTCAGCAGCCGTCCGTCGAAGGCGAGGGCGGTCGAGCCGCCGCTGTCGAAGGCCATCGCCGTCTGCGCGCCCAGCCTGACCATCTCTTGCGCGAGTTGTGCCATCGTGAGGCCGGCGCTGGCCGTGCTGTGCCCGTCCGCTGCGGCCAGCAGCACGGTGCCGTCGGCTCGCTGACCGACCGCTGTCCGTGGCGTCCTTCCGGTGAGCTGGCCGGAGGAGAAGTCCTCGCCGGAGGCGAGCGCGACCCGACCGTTCTGGACGAGCGCCGGGCCTCCACCGATCGCAGACTCGACCTCATCCCACCAGGGCCGGAGATCGAGACGGACCCTGGCGGCCTCTCCCAGCACAGCCGCCGTGCCGAGCGCGTTCCGTGCCGACCCCGTGGCCTGGAGGACGACACCGTCGTCGGGAATGGGCGTGCCGCCCCCCTTGCCGACGGCCAGCACGACGCCGTCGAGCGGCCCGTTGACGGCCGCCGCGGGGAAGGGCTGCACGACGACGTCGAGCGATCGCTTCGCGACCGGGGTCCTCTCGCCCCACGCCGGCGTGAAGAGGCCGACGCCGCGCGCGCCGACGGGTCGATTGAACTGGGCGAGCGTCCCCTTGGTCGCTCCCACCGACCACTTGCCGTAGAAGCCGACTCGGGCCATCCGGAGGAGCCCGTCGACGCCGATCCCGAGCGACGACCGTTTCGAGAACGGCCGGCTCAGGAGAACGCCCCCGCGCATCAGCATGCCGCTCGGGTAGCCGACCTCGTAGTTGAAGAGGTCGCCGTTCACGCCCACGGCCGTCGCCCTCCCGGCGAGCCGCCGCTGCATGGAGGTCACCGTCTCGCGCCCGACTACGCGGCCGTCGGCGATCGTCGGCGCGAGCTCGTAGAGCCCTCCCGGCTTCGGCGCCGTCACGACGTGGAGCACGACGGCGCTGCCACCCACGGTTACGACCTGCCGCTCGTAGGTCACGCCCGGCATCAGCTCGACGGGCGCAGCGGCGGCCGGAGAGACGAGGAGCAGCGCCGCGAAGACGGCGAGCGACGAGAGTCTCGGGCGCACGCTTCCGAACACGAAACCAGACACCTCTACGCAGCACAACGGCGAAACCCTGCAATTTGCAGACTTCTTACAGAGGCGCCGGCCTCCGAATCGACCGCCTCCATCGCCTCGCCGGACCGCCTACATCGCCTCCTTGAGCCTTCGCCGGATCATCCACGCGTTGGCCGGATAGGAGGTGAGAAAGCCGAGCACCATGCCCACCTGCATCATGAACCAGTACGTCGCGTCCTCCGGCGTCACGTGGTCGCGCTCGAGGAACGTGTAGAAGACGAGGGCCATCCAGGCGAAGAGACCGACCTCGAACGCCGTCAGGCTGATGACGTCGGTCTTGAGCGCCCGGACGGCGCCGCGCGCCGGTGAGCGCTCGCCCATCTGCCTGATGGCGAAGAACTGGAAGACGAGCCCGAGCGCGAACGCGAACGCGTAGTCGAGCACGAACGACGCGAAGAGGGCCGACCCGGCGACCGCGATGGCGGCGGCGAAGATCAGCCACTCGGAGACGATGTCCCCGAGCGTGCAACCGGCGCCGCAGTGGCTCGTCGACACGGCGACGCGCTTCCAGTGCGCGACCTCCGGCATGCCGCCGTGCTCGCGCATCGAGCGGCTCGTGTAGGACCGTCCGAAGTCGAGATACGCCCACAGCGCGAGCGGGCCGAGGTAGAGCGCCGTGATGGGCCACACCCACTCCATCACCCTCATGTGCTGCCGGTAGCCCCGGGCCACGTCGAGGAGGATCGCCCCGGCGGACACGAAGGCCAGGCCGAGCCAGGTCCACGCGAGAGCCTCCAGCCAGCCGGGAGCCACGATCTGGCGATCCTAGAGCGCCCTCCGGTCGCTCGCGTCCCCCGAAGACGGTGCGCCGGGCTGCTCGCCAGCGAGCGTCCATGTGAAGCGGGTCATGCTCCGGCGTGGCGCCAGCCCTCCCGGTCGCAAGCCGCGGTGCACGAGGAGGGTCGGAGGGCGCGCTCCGCGCACGAGCGCGAGGCGTGCGACGCCGAGTCCCTCCTCGCGCCATCGCGGCGACAGACCTAGGACGAGTAGGCGCGCCGCGCCCGCTGCTTCGACCAGCGCCTGCTCCTCGGCTTGGACAAGGAGGAGCTCCGTGGGGACGTTCACCACCTGCTGGACCATCAACGAGGCGCGCGCGAGCAGCCGGCTCGCGTCGCGGCGACCGTGCGCGGGAGCAGCGGCCGTCCCGACGAGAGCCAGGGACGTCCCGAGCGAGCGGCACATCCAGGCGGCGATCTCGACGGCGGACCAGTCGTGCTCGGCCCCCGTGAACGGCACCATGACCGGACCGCCTGCCGGAAGGGAGGCATAGCCTGCGCGTACGACCAGCAGGGCGACGTCGCAGGGCGCCTCTTCGAGAACGGCATCGACCTGGTCGCCGACGACGCCCTCGGCAACGAGCGCGCGCGGCGCGTCGAGCAGGACGAGGTCGGTCGGTTGCTCCGAGGCGATGAGGACGACGTCCGCGCCCGGCTCCGACGTGGTGAAGGCGGCGACCCGCGACGCGATGCCTACGTCGCGGAACTCGGCCTGCCGAGCGGAAAGCGTGGCCGTGGCGCGCCCGAGCTCCTCCGGCTGGGAGACGAGCCTCGCCAGGATGAGCTCGCGCCGCGGATGGCGTGCGAGCGGCTCGGCGACGGCGAGCAGCGCCGCGAGGCTGCCGTCCACTTGCGGGACGACGAGGATCGACCGCTCGGGCGGCGGGCCCTGGTCTGGGGCTGCAGTCGAGGGGACGTCGAGCGTGGTCCTCGCCGCTCGATCGAGCGTCGCATCGTGTCGCAGGATCGCCCGCTCGAGTTCCTGCAGGTCGGAGCCCGGCTCGATCCCGAGCTCGTCGACGAGCGCACGCCTCGCGTCCTGGTAGGCGCTCAGCGCCTCCGCCTGGCGCCCCGCGCGGTACAGCGCCAGCATCAGGAGCGCCCGCAGACGCTCCCGCAGCGGGTGGCGCTGGACCAGCCCCTCGAGCTCGCCGATCACCTCCGCCTGCCGGTCGAGGGCGAGATCGGCCGTGATCCGCCGGTCGAGGGCGACGAGCCGGAGCTCCTCGAGACGCGCGATCTCGGCCTGCGCGAAGGGCTCGTAGGCGAAGTCGGCGAGAGCCGGGCCGCGCCACAGGGCGAGGGCCTCCCGCAGGAGCCGCGCCGCATCCGCGGGCGGCGCCGCGCGCTCCTCGTCGAGCAGCGCCTCGAACCGGACGAGGTCGAGCTCGTGGCCGCGGAGATCGACCGCGTAGCCGACCGCGCGGGTGGTGAGCACCTCCGGGCCGAGCGCCTTGCGCAGGCGTGAGACGTACGTCTGGAGGATCGAGACCGCCGACCGCGGCGGCCTCCCGGCCCAGAGCTCGTCGATGAGGCGGTCGCGCGAGACAACCTCACCCTTGCGCGTGAGGAGGACGGCCAGCACAGCCCGCTGCTTCGCGCCGCCAAGCGGAACGACCCGCTCTCCGTCGCGTACCTCGAGCGGCCCGAGGACCCGGAAATCCATACGCCCCTTCCGAACTTCTCGGACTGAACTATCGCTCGGGGTCGAGCGTCCGGCAAGCGCGCCGGGCCGCGTCGACCGCCCTTCAAGCGAGCGTATGGGCTCGCATCAAGTGTGGTCATCGACGCTCCGGGCACGCGCCACGCAATCGAAGGAGGAGATGATGACACTCCCCAGCCCGCACCGGAAGCTCGGTTACTCCCTCGCCGCCGGCCTCGCCGCGCTCGCGGTCGCGGCGCCTGTCGCCACGGCGGTCCCGCTCGCCGATGCACAAGCGCAGGGGACGCCGCAAACGGCATCCGCGGAGGTCGATCCCGGTCCGCCCGCCGGAAGCGCCGTCCCGCCGTCAGGGCCCTTCACAGACCTCCCGCGCGGTACCACCGGCACAGACTCTGTCCGAGGCGCCGTCGCACCGTCAGGCCCGGTCGCCGACCTCCCGCGCGGCACGACCGGCGCGGACTCGACGTGCGCGTACGCCGAGTGGATGCCCTGCGCCATCTACGAGTCGCCGTTCGGCCCCGCCGACGCGCCGTCCAGCGGCCCGGCGGCCTCTGCCCCGGCTCAGCCGGCTCCCGTCGAGCAGCCGCAGGTCGCCGAGCCGGGCAACGACTGGCGGAACGTCGCCATCGGCCTGAGCGCGGCTCTCGCCCTCCTGCTCGCAGGGATGGTCGCGATCCTCGGCGTCGGCCTGGTGGCCCGCCGCCATCGGCGCGTGCAGCCCCTCTAGACACGGCCGTCATCCCCACCCCTGAGCGGGCCCCTCGGGGCCCGCTCAGGGTCTGCGCGTGCGGTGGGCGAGACCTTGCGACGGTTGCTGCAAGTCGCCTACGCTGACCGGTGTGGGCGAGGTCGCGGGCTCCGCCGCGATTCCAGGAAGCACGCTCGGTGACTACCGCATCGAGTCCGTGCTCGGTCGCGGAGGCATGGCCGTCGTCTACCGCGCGGTCGACGGTCGTCTCCAGCGTCCGGTCGCGCTCAAGGTGCTCGCGGCCGACCTCGCGAGGGACGAGATCTTCCGCAAACGCTTCCTCCGGGAGTCGCGCCTCGCCGCCTCGCTCGACCACCCGAACGTCGTTCCCGTGTACGACGCCGGAGAGGCTGACGGCGCGCTCTACATCGCGATGCGGGTCGTGGAGGGCAGCGACCTCCGCGACGTGCTCGAGGAAACGGGCCAGCTCGACGTCGAGCGCGCCGTTGCGATCCTCGAGCAGGTTGCCGCCGCGCTCGACGCCGCCCACCGCCGGGGTCTCGTCCACCGAGACGTCAAGCCCGAGAACGTGCTCATCGGCGAAGGCGGACACGTCTACTTGACCGATTTCGGGCTGAGCGCCCTCAGGGGCAACCTGAGCAGGCTGACCCCGACCGGCCAGCTTCTCGGCACCGTCGACTACGTCGCACCGGAGCAAATCGAGGGCCGGGAAGCAGACCTGGCGGCAGCCGACGTGTACGCGTTCGGCTGTCTCCTGATCGAGTGCCTGACAGGCGAAACGCCATATCCACGCAACTCGCCGCTGGCGATCCTGTGGGCTCACGTCCAGGACGAGCCGCCGAACCTCTCCGACCTGCGGCCCGGGCTCCCCGCCGCGCTCGACGCGGTGGCTGCCCGCGCCATCGCCAAGGAGCCGTCGGCCCGCTTCGAGACCTGCGGCAAGGTCGTCGCGGCGGTGCGAGATGTCCTCGAGGGAACGGCGAGAGCGCCGGCGGTCCCCGTCGCCGAGGAGACGCGAAGGGTTGTGACCGTGCTCGCCGGGGCGGTCGCGGTCGGAAGCCGGAGACGACACCGCCGACTCGATCCGGAGGCCGTTCGCCGCATCGCAAGACGCTCCCTCGCAGAGATGACCGCGGCGGTCGAGCGCCACGGAGGATTGGTGGGGCAGGTCGCAGGCAACTGGCTGCTCGCCGTCTTCGGACTCCCAGCCGCGCGGGAGGACGACGCGGTACGCGCAGCGCGAGCCGCCTTCGAGCTTCGCGAGCACGTCGCCCAGGTCGCCGCCGCGGAGGCGCTCGACCTCGAGATCGACGTCACGGTACGCGTGGGGATCGAGGCGGGCGAGGTCGTCGCCGGCAGCGCCGATGCGACTGCGGTCTCAGGTGCTCCGGTAGAGGCTGCCGTCGCGCTCGAGCATGCCGCCCAGGCAGGCGAGGTGCTCCTCGGAGCCGACGTACACGCGCTCCTGCGCGGCGCGGCTGTCGTCGACCAGTCGACTGAGCGCAAGGGCGCGCTACGCCTCGTCGAGCTCCGGGCCGAGCCGCAAGCGGAGGCGATCGAGATGCCCCTGCTCGGGCGCGAGCGCGAGCTTGCGCGGGTCCGCTCCGTATACGAGGAGGCCGTGGACCACGGCCGGTGCCGAGTGGTCGCACTGCTCGGCCCAGCCGGCATCGGAAAGACGCGCCTGGCCCGCGAGCTGGCATCGAGCCTCGCCCAGTCGGCGCTGGTGCTGCGTGGCCGCTGCCTCTCCTACGGCGAGGGGATCACGTACTGGCCGGTTCGCGAGCTCGTGCGCGCCGCCGCAGGCGACGACACGGAGATCGCCCTGCAACGACTCCTCGACGACGAGACGGACGGAGCGCTCGTCGCCCAGCGGGTCGCGGGCGCCATCGGGCTGCGCCAGGCGACGTGGAGCGGAGAGGAGATCTTCTGGGCGGTTCGCCGTCTGTTCGAGACGCTCGCGCGACGGCGTCCGCTCGTGCTCGTCATCGAGGACTTCCACTGGGCCGAGCCGACGTTGCTCGACCTGATCGAGCACATCGCGATCCACGCGCGGAGCGCGCCGATCCTCGTCCTCGCCCTCGCCCGCACGGACCTGGTCGAGGAGCGGCCGGACTTCCTGCAGCGAACCGCCGCAACCACGGTCGAGCTCGAGCCGCTCGATGTGGCGGACGCCGAGCTCCTCCTCCGGCACCGCTCGGGCGAACGCGCCCTTCCTCCGGACGTCTTCGCGAGCATCGTCCGCACCGCCGAGGGGAACCCCCTCTTCATCGAGCAGCTCCTCGCCATCGCAGCCGAGGATCCCGGCGACGCGCGGCGGATGTCGCTGCCTCCCGCAATTCACGCCGTGCTGGCGGCTCGTCTCGACCGGCTCGCGCCCGAGGAGCGACGCATCCTCGAGTGTGCCGCCGTCGAGGGCGTCGTCTTCCACGTGGGGCCCCTTGCTCAGCTATGCCCGGAGATCGACCCGATGGCGCTCGGCCGGCACCTGCTCGGGCTCTCCCGCAAGCAGCTCGTCCAGCCCGACCGGGCGACCATGCGGGGCGAGGAGGCGCTTCGCTTCCATCATGGCCTGATCCGGGAAGCTGCGTACGAGTCGCTGACGCACGAACGGCGCGCCGCGCTGCACGAACGTTTCGCGAGCGTGCTCGAGCGCGCCGCGGGCGACACGTCGTTCGAGGAGGCGGAGTTCATCGGCTTCCACCTCGAGCAGGCGGTGCGCTCCAGGACGGAGGCCGGGGCCGGCGCGGTGGCCGGCGCGGAGCTCGCCCAGCGAGCTGCGACGCACCTCGCCACGGCGGGACGGGGAGCGCTCGGTCGGGGGGACTTTCGGGCCGCCGCCGCGCTGCTCGAGCGCGCGGCAGCGCTTCTGCCCCTGGAGAATCCGGTGCGGGCGGTCATCGAGCTAGACCTGAGCGCGGCGCTTCTCGGCGCAGGGCGGCTAGCCGAGGCCGAGGGAGTGGCCGGCGCCGTCGAGCAGAGGATGGCTGTCGATCGTCGGATAGCAGCCAACGCCTGCGTTCAACGCCTCCTGGTCCGGTACTTCGTCGACCTGGCTTCGGCAATGGCTGAGCTGCGCCATCGCGGCGACGATCTGCGCCATGTCCTGGAGGCAGAGAGCGACGACCGCGGTCTGTACCGCCTGTGGCACCTGTGCGGTCTCGCGCACTGGGCGGAAGGGCTGGTCGGGCGGGCCACGGAGGCGTGGGAACGTGCCGCGGCGCATGCAGAGCGCGAGGGCGACCGTGTAGCGCACGTCGACCTCCTCTGCTGGCTCGCTTCTGCGGCGTTCTTCGGCCCGACCCCAGTTCAGACGGGCGTAGAGTGGTGCGAGGCTGCGCTCGAGCAGGTTCGCGACCAGTCCTACGGACGCGCGCGGGTGCTCCATCCCCTGGCAGGTCTGCACGCCATGGCCGGCCGTTTCGAGGTCGCCTACGCCCTCCTCGAGGAGGCGAACGCGATTCTCGGCGAGCTCGGGCACACGATGCAATTCGCCGTCTCCCATCCCGAAGCGCTCGTCGCCATCCTCGACGGCGACTTGGAGCGTGCCGAGAAGCGCCTGCGCGAAGGCTTCGATCTCCTGGAGACAATGGGCGAGCGAGGTTTGCTCTCAACGACCGCCGCGCTCCTCGCGCGGGTTGCGCTCGATCGAGGTTGCTTCGATGATGCTCTCCGTTACGCGGAGTACAGCGAGGAGACCTCCGCCCCCCAGGACGCATCGACGCAGGCCATCTGGCGCGGAGTCAAGGCCCGCGTCCTGGCGCGGCGGGGCGCGACCGAAGAGGCGGAGCGGCTCGCCCGCGAGGCCGTGGCAATCGTCCACGGTACGGACCATCTGAGCACTCAGGGTGATGCGCTGTGCGACCTCACCGACGTCCTCGTGCTGGCGGGAAGAGTCGAGTCCGCACTCGAGACCGGGCACGAGGCGGTCGGCCGCTACGAGCGGAAAGGCGATCGGGTCTCCGCGCGCCGTATGCGCGGGTACATGGAAGCCCTTTCCGGCAGGTGATAGAACCTCGTTGTGATGCTCACAAAGGAGGAGCGATGCCATTCAGCCAGATCGAGGACGAGCTGGAGTTCGATGGCACCAAGGTGCTCGGGAAGGGAACCTTCGAGAGGGCCTCGGGCGAGGTGATGAAGACCTTGTGGGTGCGAGTGTGCCAGCGTAACCGCGCGGCGCGTGGGGCGGCCAGCATCGCCGAAGGGAGCGCGAACGGCGACTCGGCTGGGGTCTTCGACGACACGGCCAAGACCTGGACGCTCGACCTGCCGAGACGGCAAGGGGAGCTTCACGAGGGAGACGCGTCTGTTTCGGCCGTGCTCGTGTTCGAGGCGGATGACGACCTGTTCACCCTCGCCTGGGCCGAATGCGTGCACCTCAAGAGCGCGCAGAAGAGCGCGTAGCTCAGTTCCAGACCTTGACCTCCCGGTACAGCGTGTCCCGCTGCACGGGGATCTTGCCGAGCGCCTTGATGACGCGGACGAAGTCTTCCACCGAGGCGCGATGGGTCGTGCCCGCGGCAGAGACCACGTTTTCCTCGAGCATCACCGAGCCGAGATCGTCGGCTCCGAAGGAGAGGGCCACCTGACCGACCTTCATGCCCTGCGTCACCCAGCTCGACTGGATGTGGTCGACGTTGTCGAGGTAGATGCGGCTCACCGCCTGCGTGAGCAGGTACTCGAACGAGGTGGGCATCGACTCCCGCGGCACCCGCTTCGCGAGCCGGTTCCCGTCACTCTGGAAGGTCCACGAGATGAAGGCCCGGAACCCGCGGTGCTCGTCCTGGAGCTCCCTGATCCGGCGCATGTGCTCGACCCGGTCCTCGAGCCTCTCCACGTGCCCGTACATCATCGTCGCCGTGGTCGAGATCCCGAGACGGTGCGCCTCGCGCATGACGCCGAGCCACTCGTCGCTCGTCGTCTTCTTGGGAGCGATGACCTCGCGGACGCGATCCACGAGGATCTCGGCTCCTCCTCCCGGGATCGAGTCGAGGCCCGCGTCCCGAAGGCGCGTCAGGGTCTCCGACACGGAGAGCTTCGATCGCCGCGCGATGTGCTGCACCTCCGGCGGTGAGAGGACGTGCAGGTGAATCGGGTAGCGAGTCTTGATCGATCGGAAGAGATCCTCGTAGTAGTCGATCCCAAGATCGGGGTGGTGACCGCCCTGCATGAGCAGCCCCGTGCCGCCGATCGCGAGGGTCTCCTCGATCTTCTTGAAGATGACCGCCTTCGGCAGGAGGTATCCCTCGCGCCGGTCGCCCGGGCGACGGTAGAAGGCGCAGAAGTCGCAGTCCGTGTAGCAGATGTTCGTGTAGTTGATGTTGCGGTCGATGATGAAGGTCACCTGCGCCGGGTCCGACCTGCGCCCGCGCAGCACGTCGGCCGCGCTGCCGACGCGAACGAGGTCCTTGCTGCGCAGCAGCACGAGAGCTTCCTCGTCGGAGATGCGCTCCCCGTCCAGCGCCTTGTCGAGCACCTCGGCGACGGTCACGGCGCCACCTCCTCGCCCTCGTGCGACGGGAGACGTCCGGCCACGACGGGAGCCTCGGCGGTCACGAACCGGAGCTCCGGCACGGCCTCGAGCTCGCCGGCGTCGCGCGCGAGCTCGAAGAAGGTCAGGAGGCCGGCCCGCTCGCGCGGCCCGAAGACGTACCGGAGCTTCTCGAAGTAGCGCGCGAGGAACCCGGCCGGGTAGCCGTAGCGCTCGCTCGCCGACCGGGCGAGCGCCTCGGGCTCGGCTCGGTTGCGACGGTAGGCCGAGAGCAGCGCCTCCTCGACGTCGAGAATCCCCGGCGGGGCAGGGTCGGGACACGCGAAGACGGCGTACACCATCGGCAGCCCCGTTCGCTCCTGCCAGAGCCGCCCGAGGTCGTGGTGCGGGGTCGGATCCTCGAACATGCTCTTCAGCGCCGCGTCGCCGATGAGCAGGGTGGCCTCCGCCTCCTCGCCGATCGGCACCTGCTCGGCATCGGGAAGGAGGATGCGGACGAGCACCACCGAGGTTGCGCTCTCGGGCGTTACGGCAACCGAGCGTACCCGCGCGAGCGGCGCGCGCGACACGAGCTGGATCGAGTCGACCGTGCCGTCCGAGCCGACGGCGAGACGCGACAGCATGCGCAGGCCTCGGACGTGGCGCGCGTAGGCGATCGACGAGATCGGCGCGAGGTCGATCGCCGAGCCGACGAGCATCCGGTTGAGCTCGGTTGGCACGCCGGTGACCTCCTCGACGTCTGCTTCGAGCCCTGAGAACACGGGAGCCATGTTCGCGTAGCCGATGCGTCCGAGGCGGATCACTGGGGGCCTGTCCGGAAAGCGGCGGCGGTGGATGACACGCGGCACGTGCCGCGGGGCAAGGACGCAGGGAGCGCCTGCGCGCTGACCGCGCGCCTGGTTAGCACGGCGCGACTGAGGACGAAGTATCGCGGTGCGTGACGCATGTCAGGCGCTCTCGCTCACTTTCCGGACAGGCCCCCTAGCGGCTCCTCCGAAGCGACGCGACGATCCCCGAGCGGCTCTCCCAGCTCGGATGGGGTGCGCGAAACGCCACGCGCTCGACGTCGCTCAGCGGGGTCGCTCGGAGAGGGATCCTGGCGCCCTTGAGCAGCAGGCGGCCGAGAACGGGCGCCCGGGCGTACCCCGAGATCTCCGGCTCCTCGCGCTCGACGACCTCCGCGGCCGCGCCGAGGGCGCGCGCGATCGGCAGGGCCGAGCGCTGCACGACGAGGACCGGGCGCTCGAGGGAGAGCGCGGCGACCAGCTCCTCGAGGTGGCGGACATCCCGCTCGAGGGAGTACTCCGATTCGTGGGCCGGCTTGTCCGAGCGTCCGAAGCCGAGCTGGTCGTAGGCGACCGCCCGCTTGCCGCTCCGAGTCAGCTCGGCGATCTCGTCGCGAAAGACGTACGACCACCAGGGCGTCCCGTGCATGAGCACCACGCTCTCGCTCGACCGAGGCCCCTCGTCGACGAAGTGGATGCGCACGTCGTCGGTGAACAGCCACCTGGGCTCGTAGGGCCAGGTGCCCTCGAACGTCCAGTCGCGCTCGTCCATAGCCCGCTGGGCCGGTGTCCGAGTGTCGACCGTCGCTACGCCCATCGGCGGAGCTCGTTGTAGAGCGTGTCGCGCTGCACAGGGACGCGGCCGGCGTCGCGGATGTAGCGGACGAGCTCCTCGACCTGCTGCTCCGTCTCGGTGACCGCCCCGGCGGCGTGGAAGATCTCCTCGCGCACGACCGTGCCCTGGACGTCGTTCGCGCCGAAGTGGAGCGCCACGCCGGCGAGCGGCATGCCCATCATGATCCAGTACGCCTTGATGTTCGGGACGTTGTCGAGGAGCAGGCGCGAGACGGCGATCACCTTGAGATCCTCCGCGCCCGCCGTGAACGCGAAGCCACGCCGCTCGAAGACCGTGTTCTCGGGATGGAAGGCGAGCGGCACGAACGCGAGGAAGCCGCCCGTCCGGTCCTGCTGCTCGCGCAGCCGGAGCAGGTGGTCGACGCGCTCCTCGTAGGTCTCGACATGCCCGTACAGCATCGTGCAGTGCGTCGGGACGCCCAGCCGGTGAGCCGTGTCGTGGGTCAGGAACCAGAAGTCGGGATGCTCCTTCCCCGGGGCGACGAGCCGGCGCACGCGGTCGGCGAAGATCTCCGCGCCCCCGCCCGGCAGCGACCCGAGCCCGGCGTTCCTGAGCTCGACGAGCACCTCCTCGTGCGTGAGCCCCGACAGCGTCGTCACCACCAGCTCGC
>CAZCIJ010000011.1:18348-25338 GCA_964498265.1 uncultured Gaiellales bacterium
CGTCATGTGGTGGATCTCGCTCGCCGTGTAGAGCTTGAGGTGCACGTCCGGCAGCGCCTCGTGCAACGCTCGCACGGTGTCGACGTACCACTCGAAGGTGACGTGCGGGCTCTCGCCGTTGACCATGTGGATCTCGGTGAAGCCGGTCAGCTCCCGCTGGCGGAGCGCATCCTCGACCAGCTCCTCGATCGAGATCGTGTACGCGCCCTCCTGCTTCGCCGTGCGCGCGAAGGCGCAGAACTTGCACTTGACGCGACAGACGTTCGTCTGGTTGAGGTAGAGGTTCTGGACGAAGTAGGCCTCGTCGCCTCCCCCGCGGACGCGGCGGGCGAGATCGGCGAGCTCGCCGAGAGCGAGCAGATCGTCCGACTCGAAGAGCGCGAGCCCGTCCTCGAAGTCGAGACGCTCGTTCGCCTCGACCTTGTCGCGAATCGACCGAAGGGTCGCGATGTCGTGATCGATGACGGCCATCACCGGCCTTCCCTCGCGTTGTCCGACTGCAGCGCGCAGGTCACACTACTGCTCCCTGTCGACAACGGCCAGCGTGAGCGCCTCGAGCGCGTCGCGATCGACCTGACCGTCGATCGCCGCGCGCGCCCGCTCCGCGTAGCCGAGCGCGAGCGCCCGTGCCTCCTCCAGCGCTCCCGTGGCGGCGACTCGCTCGAGCGCATCGTCGCGCGGTTCCCCCGCGAGCGCTCGCCGGACGCCCTCGTCCTTGCGCGCGGCGAGGATGAGGGGGAGCGTCGGGGTGCCGTCGCGCAGGTCGACGCCGGGCGCCTTGCCAGTGGTGTCGAAGTCGCCGGTGCAGTCGAGGATGTCGTCCGCGATCTGGAACGAGATACCGAGCGCGAGCCCGAAGCGGCCGAGCTCCAGGCGGCCGTCCCCGAGCACGCACGCCGCCTCGAAGAGCTTGCCCGTCTTCAGGGCGCACCGAAGCAGGTAGTCCTCGACGGTCGTATCGGGCTGGAAGGCCTGCCGGCGCTGGAGCGCCTCGCCGCGGGCGAGGGCGAGCGTCGCGTCGGCGAGCGTCTGGATGCGCACGGGGTCGTCCGCCCGGGCCAGCTCGGCGAACGCGCGCGAGAACAGGTAGTCGCCCACGGCCTTCGCGGCCTCGTCCCCGTGCACGGCCCACGCCGTGGGCCGGCCCCGGCGCAGGTCCGCCCGGTCGAGCATGTCGTCGTGGACGAGCGTGGCCATGTGCACGAGCTCGACGGCGATCCCGGCCGCGACGACCCGCTCGCCGTCCCTGCGCTCGGGCGGCGTCGACAGGAAGACGAGCGCCGGCCGCAGGCGCTTGCCGCCTGCCGAGAGCGTCTCGGTGCCGATCTCGGCGAGGCGACCGGGATGGGACGCGACCGCGCCCTCGAGGCGCGCCTCGATGCGCTCGAGGTAGGGCTCGAGGCCCGGCGTGGAGCGTATGCTGGCGATCGCGTTCAACGACCTTTTCCGCTTCCGCCGCAAGAGCAACGACCTTTTCCGCCTCCGGCGCAGCTCGACCAAAATATGCTCTTCGCCGTCATGCCAAAGTGGTCGCAGTCGGAAGTACGCCCAGCCCGGCCGACTGCAAACGCTTCGCATCCCCGCGTCCTCAGTCGCGCCCATATGACCTGCATATGGGCGCTCCCTGCGTCCTTGGGCTGCTCGGTTTTCGCTCGGCCAATCAAGAACGTACTTCCGACTACGACCACTTAGCTCCTCGGCTAGAGGTTCCTGCGCTTTGCGCAGGAACCTCTGCCGTGTGCAGCGCGACGATTCCGCCGCCGAGCAACCTCCAGCGTATCTCGGCGAACCCCGTCGCGGCGCAGGAGCGGGCGAGATCCTCCGGCGCCGGGAAGCGTCGTACGCTCGCCGGCAGGTAGGCGTACGCGCTCCCCCCAGGGAGGAGCCTGCCGGCCAGCGGCACGAGACCGTCGAACCAGAGGCGAAAGAACGGCCTGAGGACACCGCTGGGACGGGTGATCTCGAGGCAGCCGAGCCGGCCCCCGGGCCGCAGGACGCGCGCGAGCTCGCGAAGCGCGCTTTCGAGGTCGGCGGCGTTGCGGACGCCGAAGCCGACCGTGACGACGTCGAAGGAGGCGTCCGGAAACGGCAGGTGGAGGAGGTCGCCCCGGACCCACTCGATCGCAGGCGCCTTCGCGCGAGCGCGCTCGAGCATGCGCTCCGAGAAGTCGAGCCCCGTCACCCGGCCGCCCGCCCGTGCGCCTGCGATCGCGAGGTCGCCGGTGCCGCAGCACGCGTCGAGCACGCGATCTCCGGGTCGCACGACCGCCTCGGCGGTGAGCCGGCGCCAGCGCCGGTCGAGCCCGGCGGTCATGAGGCGGTTCATGGCGTCGTAGACCGGCGAGATGCGGTCGAACATCTCCCGGACGCCCTCGGGCGGAAGCCGGCCAGGGTGCGCCGGCATCCTTCGCTCCCCGGACAGCTCCTAACCGCCGGCGCCGCTGCCGCCGCCGGGGCCCATTGAGGCCTCGAGGAAGATCGCGATCTGCCGCAGCTGATCCTCGCCCAGCGCCGCGAACGAGGGCATCGGCGAGCCTGGGGTGAACTCCTGCGGATTCTGCAGATGCCCGATCTGCCACTCGATCCCGCGCCCGCGCGTTCCCTCGGCGGAGAGGTCGGGCGCTCCGAGCTGCTGGGAGCCGCTCCCGAGGTAGACGTGGCAGTTGAGGCAGCCTGACTGGGCGAACAGCTCGGCGCCCGGCCGCGCGTCGGCCGGGAGCTCGGCCTCCTGCTCCCAATCGTCGACGAGGCCGCCGACCTCGCTCGCGAGGAACTCCTTCGCGGTCGCGCCCTTCCAGGTGAGGATCGCCATCGAGGCGATGACGAGCAGCGAGGCGACGACGGCGACCGGGCGGCGCAGCAGGCGCCGCTCGGTCCTGCGGTCGATGAACGGGACCGCGAAGAGGAGGATGAGGGCGATCGTCGGGATGCCCACCGTCGCGAGCACCACCGACTCGGGCCACTTGAAGATCCGGAGCAGGTAGAAGAGGAAGTAGAAGTACCAGTCCGGCCGGGGGACGAACGAGATCGTCCCGGGGTCGGCCTTCTCCGTGTAGCGCGGGCCGAGCAGCCCCGCGTCGCCCGGCTCCTCGCCCGACGTGAAGTACCAGATGGCGGCGAGGCCGATGATGACGAGCACGACCATGACGGACATGACCGTGTCGTGGAACATCGCGTATGGGTGGAAGGGCTTCCCGCGCTCCTTGACGTCCTCCTTGTAGCGGGCGAACTCCGCGCGGCGCGGGTCGACCCTGCCGTCGCCGCCCGTGCGCCGCGTCCCCCGCTGGACGGTGCTCACTACCGCGCCGTCCCGTCGCCGTTCCCGCGCGGCCGCGGCTCGACGAGGCCGCGGCGGCGGGTCTCGGCCTCCTCGCGCTCCTTGCCGAAGCGCTGCTTCGACCAGGGCGGCGAGGTCACGCCCAGGCGCACGACCAAGTACAAGTGGAGCCCGATGAGCGCGATCAGCGCCCCGGGTATCAGGAGCATGTGGATCGAGTAGAAGCGCGCGAGCGTGTCCTCGCCGATGTTCGCGCCGCCCTGCAGGATGGTGGTGAGGAAAGGCCCGACGAACGGTCCCGTGCCGTTGATGTTCATGCCGACCGTGGTCGCCCAGTAGGCCGTCTGGTCCCAGGGCAGGAGGTATCCGGTGAAGCCATCGAACATGCCGAGCACGAGCAGGACGACGCCGATGAGCCAGTTGAGCTCCCGCGGGTACTTGTACGCGCCGAAGAGGAACACGCGGCCCATGTGGAGGAAGAGCAGGATGATGAAGACGCTCGCCCCCCAGCGGTGCATGCCGCGGACGAGCCAGCCCCACTCGAGGTCGTTCGTGATGAACTGGATCGATTCGTAGGCCTTGTCCGGGTCGGGCTTGTAGTACATGGCGAGGATCACGCCCGTGACCGCCTGCACGATGAAGGCGGTAAGCGTCGCCGAGCCGAGCGTCTGCAGCCAGCTGATGTCCGACGGGACGTTCCGGAAGAGGAAGTAGCGCACGCCCCCGACGAGCCCGGAGCGCTCCTCGAGCCAGTCGACCGGCGCCATCACCATCGCCTCGACCTGCTGGCGGCGCGGCGACTTCCTACGCGTCGTGGTGGCCATCGCCTCCCCTGCTGGAGCTCGAGGGGGCTACGTCCCAGACCACGGGTAGAAGCCCTTCTCCCAGCCGTCCACGTGGTCGCCCGGGTAGTAGCGGTCGTAGGCGTTGATCTGCGCGTCCGCGCCCGTGCCGATCACGATTCCGACGCTGTAGCGCTCGCCGAGCACGAGGTTGCCGTTCACGATCGAGTAGCGGTAGCGATCGAGCGAGCGCACGGGGGGCCCGGCCGTGCGGTTGCCCTCGTTGTCGTAGGCTCCGCCGTGGCAGGGGCAGCCGAAGCCGGCGGGCTGGGTGCGCAGCAGCGTCACCGTGCCTTCGTCCGTCTCGACGTCCCTGGGGTTGTCGAACTCGGTCGGCCCGTTCGGCTGCGTCGGGCACCCGAGGTGCACGCAGCGGTTGGAGATGATGGTGAAGCTCGGCACGCCGTTCGCGATCCCGTTGTTGCGCACGAAGGCGGTCTGGCGGGACACGTCACCCTCGCGCGGCTTCGCCTCGAACGTCGCGACGACGTACTCGCCCTCGGGGAAGTTCTCGAGCGGGCCGAGGTCGACGTCCTCGTCGTCTTGACCGATGAAGGTGGGAGCGACGGCAAAGCCGACCACGGGGACGGTGACGGCGGCGCCGATCAGGCCGCCGAGCGCGAGCGTCGACCGCTCGAGGAAGACGTTGCGCCCAAAGCGCTCAGGCGCCTCCGCCCCCTCCTCTGCGGGCGCCTCGGCGGCCGGCGGCGGCGGGGCGGGCTGGCGGCGGTACGGGGCGGTCGCGCTCGCAACCCACAGGAAGCCGAACACGACGGCGATCCCGGCGCCGACGGCGACGAGCCACCAGTTGATGATGAGGCCGACGAGGAGGACGGCGAGCCCGGCGGCAAAGCCGAACGGGTAGATGGTCGGGGCCGGCAGGTGCGGCCCCCCGCCCGGAGCGCCGTGCTCGGGCGAGGGCTCGTCGCCCTTCTCGACCTCGTCGTGCTCCGTCACCCGCGCTCCCTCCCGCTCGCGCGCCTATCGGCCGCACCTTAGCGGCTCGGCTGGATTCAAGCCCCGGCGAACGCTCGCTGTCAACGACGTAACGGATGCCTCATTGACGCCGCGCCGAGACCTCGGGCCCGGCCGTCGGGCGAGGCGTCCAGGGCGATCCCGTACTGCTCCCAGCGGCCATCGACGAGCGTGCGCACGTCCTCGGTCATCCGGATGCGCTCGGGCCACGGGCGCGCCCCCTCAGCCTGCCACTTGTGGGTGGCGTCGATGCCGAGCTTGCCCCCGTAGCTCTCGGTCGCAGCCGCGTGGTCGAGCTGGTCGAGGGGGCCCTCGACGAGGGCCACGTCGCGCTTCGGGTCGACGTTTGCGCACACGTGGAAGAACACCTCTGCGTAGTCGTGCACGTCCACGAAGTCGTCGACGACCACGACCGCCTTCGAGAGCGAGAGCATCCCGAGGCCCCAGATGGCGTGCATCACCTTGCGCGCGTGCCCGGGGAACGCCTTGCGGATCGAGACGATGACGCAGTTGTGGAACGCCCCCGCGACGGGCAGGTCGTAGTCGACGATCTCCGGGACGGTCATCCGGATCGCCGGGAGGAAGATGCGCTCCGTGGCCTTCCCGAGCCAGGCGTCCTCGGCCGGCGGCACTCCGACCACGATCGACGGGTAGACGGCGTCGCGGCGCATGGTCATACACGTCAGGTGGAAGACCGGGAACGGCTCGGGCGGCGAGTAGTAGCCGGTGTGGTCTCCGAACGGGCCCTCGATGCCGACCTCGCCGCGCTCGACGTAGCCCTCGAGCACGATCTCCGCGTGCGCGGGCACTTCGAGGTCGACCGTCTTGCACCTGACGAGCTCGACCGGGCTGCCGCGCAGGAAGCCCGCCAACATGAGCTCGTCGATGTGCTTGGGCAGGGGAGCGCTCGCCGAGTACGCGGTGACCGGCTCGAGCCCGAGAGCGACGGCGACCTCGAGCCGCGCGCCCATGAACCGCCAGTCGGCCGCGCCGTCCTTGTGGATCTGCCAGTGCATGTACGTGCTGCGCGCGTCGATCTTCTGCATCCGGTACATGCCGACGTTGCGCCTGTCCGTGCGCGGGTCCTTCGTGATCACCGCCGGCAGGGTGATGAACGGCGCCGGGTCGCCCGGCCAGCAGTGCTGGATGGGGAGCAGATCGAGGTTCGGCTCGAGCACGAGCTCCTGGCATGGGCCGCCGCGAACGACCTTGGGCAGCGAGTCGGCGAGCCGCTTCAGCTTGCCGAGGCCCTTGACCTTCTCGACGAGGCCGTGCGGAGGCTGCATCTCGAGCACGTCCTCGACCTTGCGCCCGACCGCGTCGAGGGACTCCTCGCCGAATGCGAGGCACATCCGTCGCTCGGTGCCGAACTGGTTGATGAGCAGCGGGTGCGCGGAGCCCTTGGGCCTCCGGAAGAGCAGCGCCGGCCCGCCGGCCTTGACCGTGCGGTCGACGATCTCCGTGATCTCGAGGTGCGGATCGACCTCGACGTCGACCTCGTGCAGCTCGCCCTCGCCTCGCAAGAGCTCGATCCACGAGCGCAGGTCGTCGAGGGCCATCGCGGCGATTCTACGTAGGGACGGACGCGCCCGGACGCCCAGGGCGGGGCAAGCCCCGGCCCCTACGATCGAGATGGAGGGGCCGGGCATGCCCGGCCCCTACGCCATGGGCATCGAGCTCTCAGCAGCCAAGGGCGGTTGACGTGGGGGAACCCCTGGTTCCCCCACGGACCCCCTCCTTTCGCGCGCTCGTGATTGTTCCAGCGGCCAGTGGAGCCGGCAGCTCGAGAGCCGCGTCTCCGGGGTTGCCGTCGTTTGACGGACCTCCCGCCCGCGTCGAAACCAGAGGTACCGGCGGCGCATCCTTGCGGCCCAGATCCTGGAGAATCTGTCGCAA
>CAZCIJ010000012.1:0-15072 GCA_964498265.1 uncultured Gaiellales bacterium
CGGTCTCCGGGGAGCCGGTGAACGAGATGCGGCGGACGAGCGGATGCGAAACGAGAGCCGCCCCCGCTTCCTCGCCGATCCCCTGGATGACGTTGAAGACGCCGGGCGGGAATCCGGCCTCCAGGACGAGGTCGGCGAGGAGCGAGCACGAGAGCGGCGACCACTCCGCGGGCTTCAGGACGACCGTGCAGCCGGCCGCGAGCGCGGGCGCGGTCTTCCACGTCGAGAGCATGAACGGCGCGTTCCAGGGCGTGATGACGGCGGCCGGCCCGGAGGGCTGGCGCTGGACGCGATTCCAGGTCCCGCCCGAGCGCCAGTCGCGCTCCTCGCAGGCCGCGGCGAGGTCGGCGTAAGCCCGGTAGTTGCGCGCTCCGCGGGCGATCACGCGCGCGCGGAGCGAGCGAAGAAGCATGGCGACGTCCACGCACTCGACGGCGGCGAGCCGCTCGACGTTGTCGTCGATCAGGTCGGCAAGGCGGTGGAGGTAGCCTGCCCTGACCGTCGCTCCGAGCGCGGCCCAGGCGGGGAAGGCCTCGGCCGCCGCGTGCACCGCACGATCGACCTCCTCCGCGCCGCCGCGCGAGACCTCGGCGAGCGCGCCTTCGTCGATCGGCGAGGTGTCGACGAAGCGCTGCCTGCTCGCCACTCGCTCGCCCCCGATGAAGTGATCCGTCGAGACGGAGACGCCCGCGACGTCGACCCTGTGCTCCGCCGCCGTCACGGTCATGTGGATCGCCGGAGGTCGCTGACCGTCGGGAGGTCGTCCACGGTGTACGCGAAGGTGAACCGGAATCCCTTGCCGACGCGGGCGGGCGCGAGGGCGTCGTGCTCCTCGTTCGGAGCGCCGAACAGGTCGAGGGTGGCTGATCCCTCCCAGATCGTCGAGATCGAGCGGTCTCGGCTGCTGGCGCGGACGAGCTCGTGCACGGCCGGGTCCTCGTGGCGGCCGGCTTCGAGGCGCGGGAAGTGACGTACGTTCACGAGCGGAGGGTCGTTGTGAGTCGGCCCGCGCTCGCTCGTCCGCTCGAGCCTCACGGTTCCCTGCGCGAGACGCCGGTCGTTCGCCGCGAGCGTCCCTCCGAAGGTCGCGCCCGGCACGAGCCCCGGGTCGGCTGCGCACTCGAGCCCGAACGCGCGCGTGAGCCAGACGGAGCCGAGCTTCTTCGGAAAGCCCTGGATCCAGCCGCGGACGAGAGCGAAGTCCCGGTCGACCCAGATGTAGGGACACGTGGTGACCGGCTCGCCGTCCAGGAGAGCGCTGACGACGATGAAGAACTCCTTGTACTGGCTCCGGGCCGGATCGAGCAGCTCCCCGCGGTCGTCGCTGCACGACTGCCAGTCGACGAAGAGCGCAGCCGCCCGGCCGGGATCGTCCGGGTACGGCTCGAGGCCAGGCGGAAGCACGGCTTCCACGGACTCGGGTCGCGCCCAGTACTCGATCACGAGGAAGTCGCCGACGTAGTGCCAGGGCGGCGCGGGCACGAGGCTCGCGCGACCCTCGGGCGAGCGCGGCAGCGAGTAGCCGGACAGCCTCATCCGTCGAGGGCTCGGGCCGGGCCCCTAGGCGTTCTCCTCGACCAGGGGCTCGAGCGGGTGGCCGAGCGTCTCGAGGCTCTGCCGCTCCGATTCGATCGCGGCGGCGTCGAAGCGGAAGTACGAGCGAGGCGGCAGGGGGCCCCACGTGTTCGAGGAGTAGCGATCGTCGGGCCACATGCGAGGCACGTGGCCCTCCTGCAGCTGCTCCATGTCGCAGTAGAGCTCGACGAAGCATGCCTCCTCGGGGATCCGTACGTAGCTGGCGATGTTGCCGGCGATGCCGTGCCGCACGGGTCCCCAGCCGAGCCAGCGGCCGTGCCTTGCCAGATGGTCGAGCATGTCGCGCATCTTGCCGATGTCCACGGTCTCGAGCGCGAGGTGGTGGAAGTGGGCGTAGCCCTTGTCGACGAGGGCCATCACGTGGTGATCGGTCGCCACGTGGAACCAGACGCCGCCGTCGCCGAGCCAGTCGCTGATCCGCATCCCGAGCACGTCGGTGTAGAAGACGACGCCATCCTGGGGCGCGGCCGTGAGGCAGTTGACATGCCCGAGCTTGCGCGGGCCGCCGGGGTGGACGCTCGAAGACGGCCGCGCGTGCTGCGGCCAGCGATCGACCTCGGCGGCGGGCGGCCGGAACGGCATGAGCTGCACGCCGCGGCCGTCGTTGTCCTCGATGAACAGGCAACCTTCGCGCTCCTGCCAGCCGATGCCGACCGCTTCGAGATGGTCGCGCGCGTCGTCCAGCGAGCAGTCGGACTGAAGCTCGAAGGCGGTGTGGTCGTGCCCCGGGTCGCCGCCCTCGACGAGCTCGAGACAGTACGGCTCGTCGTTGCACGCGAGCAGCGCTCGACCTCCCTCGCGCGCGCGCTCCAGCAGCCCGAACTGGATGGCCCAGCGCGGCGACGCCTCGTCGAGGTCGGCGACGCGCAGGCAGACGTGGTCGACGGCACGCAGGCGGATCACGACGTGACCCCTTCTCCGGCGAGGCGCTCGGCGTCTGCCTCGGGGACGGCGAGAGCGACGTGGAGCGTGCTCGCGGACACGCGGGGCTGCTCCCCTGCGCCGGAGAGATCGACGTCCCAGTCGACGACCGGGCTAGCGAGGCGGCCGAGACCCGTCACCTCGACCTCGACGACGTCGCCCGGCGCCATCGGCCGCGAGTTCGCGGGCGTCCCGGTGAGCACGACGTCGCCGGGCTCGAGCGTGATCAGGCGGCAGAGGTCCGCGAGCAGGTACTCGACGGGCCAGATGAGATCGCCGGCCGACCCTTCCTGGACCACGTCGCCGTTCAGGAAGGTTCGCAGCTCGTAGGAGCGGGGATCCCACTCCGAGACGGGTACCAGCTCCGGCCCGAGCGGGAGGAAGCCGTCCTGTCCCTTCACGCGCAGCATCGATCCGCGGTCGGCGTGGCGGAAGTCGTGCAGGCCGACGTCGTTTGCGCAGCAGAACCCGGCGACGTGGTCGAGCGCCCGGTCGAGCGGCACGCCCTTCATGCGGCGGCCGATGACGCAGGCCACCTCGCCCTCGTAGTTGAGGAACTCCGTGCCCGCGGGCCGGCGGATCTCGTCGCGGTGCCCGGCGAGCGTCGTCGGCGGCTTCATGAAGTACGACGGCTCGGCGGGCATGTTCGCCTGGTACTCGTCGACGCGGCTCCGGTACGCGAGATGGATCGCGATGATCTTCGAGGGCTCGGCTGGAGCCAGGTAGCGGGCCGCCTGCTGGTCGACGACCTGACCGCTGTCGAGCAGGATCGCGTCCTCGACGCGCTTGCCCCACGCCGGCTCGCCCTCGAAGAGGATGCGGACCCGCCCTTCGCGTGCCACCCCCCTATTATCCGCATGTGCCGCTCGCTGCGCGGAGCGGCTAGTCGCTCCGGCCTTCGCTTCCGCGTGCGGACAGCCGACCGCTCACCACCTCGAGCGGGCGCATGCTCGTGAAGGTCGGCTGCCCGCCGATGAGATCGTCGAGGGCGTCGTGAAGGCGCCGGTAGCGGGAGCGGGACGCCTCGTAGCGGGCGTGTGCCCGCTCGAGCTTCTCGGGCGCGTGTCGACGGTAGACGTGCTTCGCCCAGAGCGAGCGCGGCTTGGCCAACCGCACGGCGCCCACGATCCCGACGACGGGCACGAAGACGCTCGCGACACCGAGCAGGAGCTTGCCCTTGAGGAGCGTCAGGACGGCGACGAGCGCGTTGAACGCCACGACGCCGAAGAAGATCGCCGACGGCATCCTCCCGCTCTCGAGACCGAAGGGCGAGCTGCCCACGAGCAGCAAGGTCGCAAGCACGAGGCCCATGAGCGTCGCGTCGATCGAGCTGCGGCCTTCCTCACACCAGTAGACGTCGCGCAGGTAGAGCCATAGCGCGAACTCGTCCAGGGTCAGAGCAGCGCCTGCCCCGAAGAGCACGCCCAGCACGCTGCGCCAGATCAGGCCGTCCGGCCAGAAGGCCACCGCGAGCAGCCCGGTGACGAGGATCATCAGGATCCCGATGACCATGTGATGCAGGTGCACGCCCCCGACGCTCCCGCTCCCCCATCCGTGCGTGCGTGCGAGCCGCGTGTAGAGCCGCGTGGCGGCGAACGTGACGAGGAAGGCGAGCAGGCCGAGCAGGAGCGGTGCCCGGCGATCGAACATGAAGTCGAAGTCGTAGCCGGCGGTGACGTCGAAGAGCGTCATGCCGCTCAGTCTCTCGTGGCCGCCGCTCCGTTACCTAGTGCCGCGAGCGAGCTTCGGCTCCCAGCGGAAGTACCTGGCTGCGACGAGCAGCCCGGCGATCCCCCAGCCACGAGCTCGATGGTCTCCGCGACTAGGACTTGCGCAGACCCTTGACCGAGATCGCGGCCACCCTCGGCCCCAGATCCTCACTCCCTGGAGGCCGGCCCCGCGACGCAGGCGTTGCGCATCGTCCCGACGCCTTCGATCTCGGTCTCGACGACGCTCCCGGGGCTCAGGTAGCGTGGCGGCTCGCGGCTGTCGCCCACTCCAGCGGGGGTTCCCGTGTAGATCAGGTCCCCCGTCTCGAGGGAGCAGACGTTCGAGATCCAGGCGATGAGCTCCGGCACCGAGAAGATGAGGTCGCTCGTGCGGCTCTGCTGGACGACCTCGCCGTCGACGCGGCAGGCGACGCCGACGTCGTCTCGGTTGCCCAGCTCGTCCGGCGTGACGAGCACGGGCCCGAGGGGCGCATAGGTGTCGAACGACTTCGCCATCGTGAACTGGCGCAGCGCCCGGAACTGCTCCTCGCGGTCTGAGATGTCCTGCCCGCCGGTGACCCCGGCGACGTGCGACCAGGCGTCGCGGGCGGCGATCCGCCGGCCGGGCTTGCCGATCACGACCACGAGCTCCGCCTCCCAGTCGATCCGCATGCGGCCGGCCGGGATCACGATGTCGTCGCTCGCTCCTGCGAGGGCGCTCGGAAGCTTCGCGAACACGACCGGCTGATCGGGGATGTCGAGCCCGGACTCGGCGGCGTGCCCGCGGTAGTTGAGCCCGATCGCGAGGATCTTCGACGGGCGCGGAACGGGAGGGGC
The DNA here is from genome assembly GCA_964498265.1 of uncultured Gaiellales bacterium. GTDB lineage: Bacteria > Actinomycetota > Thermoleophilia > Gaiellales > Gaiellaceae > CAZCIJ01. Next base: position 5,064 of record CAZCIJ010000012.1, read on the forward strand.
GAGGCGCGCGCCCTCGAGCGCGGGAGCGCCGTCGGGCGCAGGGAGCTCGCCGACCGAGTCGAGCGACTGGAGCAACGCCATCGGATCGGCGGGAAGCCCGCCGTCGCTGGCCTTCTCGACGTCGACGAGCGTGCCGTCGATGACGAGCTGGGCCCTTCCGTCCAGGTTCGCGATCTTCATGAGGCGAGACCCTACCCGAGCGAGCCAGAGACGGGGACCCAGCGCAGGCGCAGTTGCGGCGGCCGGCGGAATGCAAAGCCGTGCGGCTCGGGGGCGTCCGTGAGCTCCAACCCCGGCAGGCGATCGAGGAGCGCCTTGACGGCGACGGCTCCCTGGAGGCGTGCCATGTTGAAGCCAAGGCAGTGGTGAACGCCGAAGCTGAACGCGAGCTGGTGGCGGACGTTGGGACGGCGGACGTCGAAGCGGAGTGGGTCCTCGAAGACTGCCGGATCGCGGTTGGCCGCCACCGTGCTCACGCCGACGAACTCCCCCTGCTCGAGGGCGACGCCTCCGAGCACGGTCGGAGCCGAGGTCCAGCGCTCGATGAAGGCCACGGGCGGGATGAGGCGCATCGCCTCCTCGACGGCGCTCGGCAGACGGTCGGGCTCGGCGCGAACGACCTCGAGCTGCTGCGGGTGCGACAGGAGCAGCAGCACGGCGTTGAGCACCATGGACTCCACGGTCTCGATCGCCCCGAAGAGAATCACCCGCAGCTGCGCGACGACCGCCTCGTCGCCGAGCGCGAGCGCGGGCTCGTTCGCGACCGCCGAGGTGATCGAGCCGTCGGGCTGCTCCCTGACGCGCGCGAGCTCTCCGAGCAGGATCGCGTCGAGCTCGTCGCGCGCCGCGTCGGCCCGGCGCTGAGGCTCCGGGTCCCCGTCGTAGACCATCGCATCGGCGAACGCCTCGTAGAAGCCCTGGATCCGCGGGACGTCGTCGAGCGAGAGGCCGAGGATGTCGCCTGCGACGCCGATCGCGAACGGCGCTGCGAAGTCGTGGAAGAGCTCGCAGCTGCGTCGGGGCGCGAGCTCGTCGAGCAGGGCGGCGGCCCGCGACGCGACGGGACGCTCGAAGCGCTCGCGCACCGACCGCAGCTGGAACGGCTCCTCGAACGGGAGGCGCTGCCGGTCGTGCTCCGGCGGGTCGCTCGTCAGCATCATCACCCCGAGCGAGGCTCGAACGAGGTTGGGCTCGGCCCAGACCGTGAACGGGCTCCTGGGCGCGAGTACATCCCGTGCGAGCACGTGAGAGGTCACGAGCCAACCGCCGAGCGCGGGAACCCAGGAGACTGGCTCGAGCGAGCGCAGGCGGTCGAGCGCCCCGGCTCTGGCGTGCTCCTCGAGGTCGGCGAACTCGATCGCCGCGCCTGCCGGGAAGCGCTCTTCGCGCTCGGCGGCCTCGACGCCGGTCAGCTCGGCCTGGGGAACCAGGTCTGGTGGGCTCATGCCACCGTTTCTGCCGCCCGCCACCACGCCGGGATGCCGAGGTCGTCCGCGATGGCGCCGGCCGCGTTGTAGCCGCAGGCGCCGCCGATCGACCCGCCGGGATGGGTCGAGGAGCCGCACAGGTACACGTTCTCGAAGCCCGTGCGGTACGGCGGGTACTCGTGGAAGGGGCGGAACGCGCCGAGCTGGTCCTGAGTCATCTCGCCGTGGTTCCAGTCGCCCTGCCTCATGCTCGGCATGCGGCGCTCGATGTCGATCGGGCTGGCCACGTACCGGCCGACGATCCGCTCAGGCGCGAGCCCGGATGCCACGTAGCCGCCCCAGCGCTCGAGGACGAAGTCGGCGTACTCGTCCTTGACCTCGTCCCAGGCCTCGTGTCCCCCGTCACGGAGCTCCCACGGGGCGATGTGCTCGACGAAGCACGCCTCCGCGCCGGGCGGGCACAGGCTCTCCTCGAACAGGGAGGGGTGGACGGAGAAGAGGCCCGGCTCGCGCGGCGGGACGCCGAGCCGGCAGTCGGACGCGTTGGCGTCGAGGACGTCGAGCGACTCGCACATCGAGACGGCGAAGGAGCGCTCGACGGCCGGGTCGTCTGCGGCCGCCTTCCAGCGGACGGGCTGGTCGAGCGCGAGGTAGCAGCAGAACATCGACATGACGTCGTAACGCCAGCGCCGGGCCGCCGTCGCCAGCACGTCGGGCAGCTCGGGCTCGCCGACGAGCTCGAGGAAGGTGTGGCGCGGATCGAGGTTCGAGGCCAGGATCCCCTGAACGGGGATCCTGGTTAGGTCCTCGAGGACAACTGCGACGGCGCGTCCGTCGTGCGTCTCGATCTGCCGCACGGGCGCATTCACGCGGATCTCGCCTCCGTGGTCTGAGAGGAAGCGCGCCATGGCCTGCGCGAGCTGGTTCGAGCCCCCCTTGCAGATCGCCCAGCCGTACGGCTCCGTTGAGCCGGCGAGCATGACGGGGTAGTTCGCCCCGAGCCCGAAGACGTCACCCGTGCCTGCGAGCTGGGCCACCCAGAAGCCGATCCACGTCTGCACCTCGGGCGACTCGAACAGGCTGCGCGCGAGGTGGTTGGGAGCGGTCAGGAAGTGGCGAACGAGCTCGCGGCCCCCGAGAGCCTCGACTGCGGCGAGGTCGTCCGCCGGCGAGCCCGGAGGCGAGAACATGCCCGGGATGAGCGCCTCGTCGAGAACGCGCAAGTAGAGGTGGACGAGCTCGCGCAGCGTGTCCGCGTCCCGTCTGGAGAAGCGGGCGACACGACCCAGCGTGGTCTCGAGGTCTCGCGACCAGACGAGCGCCTTCCCGTCGGGAAAGACGTGCGCGAACTGATTCTCGGGCCAGACGTAGGAGGCGCCGTAGCGCTCGAGCTCGAGGTCCTCGTACACGGGGCCCATGTGGATGATCCCGTGGAAGTTCGAGTGGAAGTTGTGCCGGAAGCCCGGCGCCGCGACCTCCTCGGTCGCGCAGCCTCCGCCGACGACTGGACGCGCCTCGAGCACGAGGACGCTCTGCCCCGCCTTGGCCAGGTAGCACGCGCACGCCAGACCGTTGTGGCCTCCTCCGACGACGACGACGTCGTAGTCGGCCTCGGTGTGCCGGGCCGGGCGAGCCGTCACGAGCCCTCCTCGTCGTCGGGCCCCGCCCCCACCCAGAGCGTGCGCGCGCCGAGCCAGCCGGCCATGGGGGGGACGTCCTCGGCGGGGATGTAGCGGGCGCCGGGGAAGTCGTGCGCCGGGGGCGTGAAGGTGCCGCGCTCGATCAGCCGGCGGATGTTGGCCCTGTAGACCTCGTCCACTTGCGCGTGGCTCTTGGGATGCTCCTTCATCCAAAGGTTGGCGGGGTGGATAGGCTGCTCGTACATGCGCCGGAACACCTCGGTGCGCAGGTCCTTCAGCCAGTTGGAGTTCAGGTTCATCACCCGGAACTGGCGCAACGCCTCGATGTCGACGATCCCGGTCACGAACGTGTTGTAGCCCGAGGCGGAGTAGGAGATCACGTTGCCCAGGTAGTCGACCACGTGCGAGCTGCCCACGCCGATGTCGAACGGATGGCGCATGCGCGGGTGCAAGTACACCGGCCCCACGTTGGGACACACCATGTACACGCTGTTGAACTGGGCATGCGCACGGTTCTGGAGCAGCCACGTGCCGCCCGGCTCAGACCCCCAGGTCGTCATCGGCACCGCCTCGCTGGGTCGGTACACGACCTCCGCCCCGTTGAACGCCAGCGCGCGCACGGCCTCGGGGTACTCCCCGTCCGAGCAGCAGATCGTGCCCAGGTTGCCGATATCGGCGGTGCGCAGCACAGGGTAGAACGCGTCGATCCCGTCCCCGAACAGCTCCACCCAGCGGTCGTACACGTCATGCGGAGTGCACGAGCGCTCGCGACACCAGAGGTGGTTCTTCGCCGCCCTGTGCACCACCTCGCCCGTCGGCGAGATCACGAACAGCGTGTTGAAGTAGCGGTCGGGCATCACCTCCGGCCAGCGCGCCTTGCACTGCGCCACCAGGTACGTGTCGTACTGCCGAGCCAGCCCCGCCAGTCGCTCCGTCTCCTCGCCCGGCACGTCAATGAACAGCTCGTGTGCTGCGACGACGTGCGGGACGTCGAACGCCTCGTCAGTGAAGCCGGTCAGCGCCCCCTCGGCCAGCGCGACCAGCCTCACCGGCATGTTGATCCCGATGATCGACATCGCCGCGTGGATGCCGTCCTCGATCGTGTCCAGGTTCCAGCGGATGTGCTTGCGCTCCGCGACCCCGTACACCACCGTCGACAACCCCACCGCAAGGTACGGCGCGACCGGAGCGCGCTCGTCCTTCGGCCTTCCGTCCTGGCTCTGATCAGCCACTCTGTCCTCCTGCCTCCGTGTCTCTTGCGAGCCGGGCGAGGCCGGCCCTTTCGGGACGGCGGTCAGAGGAACCTGTGCCCGCCGTCGACATTCACAGTTTGGCCCGTGATCCAGCTTGCCGCAGGGCTAACGAGGTAGGCGACGCACTCCGCGATGTCCTGCGGCTGTCCCCGGCGCCGGACGGCCTGCTCCTCGACGATGACGTCGAAGAGCGCCGCGTCCTCCGGGTTCGCCGTGACCCCGGGGGTCTCGATGAAGCCCGGCATGACGGCGTTCACCGTGATCCCGTGGGGCCCGCCGGCCCGGGCGAGCGCGCGCGTGAACCCGACGACGCCGCCCTTCGCGGCCGTGTAGTGCGTCAGCTCGCCCACGCCCACGAGCAGCGCCGCCGAGGAGATGTTGACGATGCGCCCGTAGCCGCGCTCGCGCATGGCGGGATAGACGGCCTTCGAGACGAGGAAGACGCTGTCGAGGTTCGTCGCGAGCACGCGTCGCCACTCGGCGAACGTGAGCTCCTCGAACGGCGCGTAGGGGTAGATGCCCACGTTGTTGACGAGGATGTCGATGCGGCCCCGCTCGGCGACAGCCCGCCCGACGGCGGTCGTGACCGCCGATTCGTCGGTCACGTCGACGCTCGGCGAGGCGTCGAGATCGAGGACCTCGACCACGGCGCCGTCGCTCGCAAGCCGGTCGGCGATCCCCCTGCCGATGCCTCGAGCGCCGCCCGTGACGATCGCGACCTGGCCCTCGAGCCGCATGACGCTGATCCTACGTCGTCTCCGTTCGGGCTTGAGTTACGTCGCCCGAGGTGCTCATACTCCCAGGCGAGGCGATAAGGGAGGAAGGAGACATGGCAGCTCAGCCACAAGAGGCCGGTCTCGAACGGCGGGTGATCGGCCTGCCGACGGCGATCGCCGCCACGTTCGGCCTTATCACGGCGACGACGATCATGGTAACCGTCGCGCAGGGGTTCTTCGCGAGCTACGTCTTCCTGGTCGCGCTCGCGATCGGCCTGCTCGTGATGTACCTGCAGGGGATGAGCTTCTCCGAGCTCGCGACCATGATCCCGAAGGCGGGCTCGATGAACGAGTACGTGCGCGCGGGGCTCGGCCCGTTCTTCGCGACGCTGACCGTGCTGGTCGGCTACATCGCGGTCGTCGTCTTCCCAGGCTCGGCAGAGAGCTTCGCGGCCGGAGCGATCATCGACGGGTTCCTCTGGAGCGAGGTGGATCCGCGCCTCTGGGTCGTGATCATCGTCGGGTTCCTCGCGATCCTGAACCTCCTCGGCGTTCGTGCCTTCGCAACCGTCGAGGTCGCCCTCACGTTCACGATCGCCACCTCGCTGCTGATCATGGGCATTATCGGCATCGCAGGCGCGGGATCGGGCGACCCGATCACAGGTCTCTTCCCGGATGTCGATTTCACATGGAGCCTGCTCTCCACCCTCCTCGGTCTGTCCATCTTCACGTTCGTCGGCGTCGAGTACACGTGCCCCCTCGCGGAGGAGCTGAAGCGGCCGCGCAGAGACATCCCGTGGGGCATCTTCATCGGCCTCACGCTCGTCGCCGTGCCCGTCGTCCTCTACGGGCTCGCGGCGGTGCGGTACGTGCCCGGGGACGTGCTCGGGCAGTTCAGCCCCGTCGCGAACATGGACGTCGCGATCGCGATCTTCGGGAACGCTGGCAAGTGGTGGATGGGCTTCCTCTCGGTGTTTGCGACCCTGTCGACGCTGAACGCGGTCGCAGCTGGAGTCCCGCGAATCCTCTACGGGATGTCGCTGACGAGGCAGCTGCCGAGGTTCTTCGGGTACCTGACGCCCGCGACGCGCGCTCCGGCGGTCGGGATCCTGCTCGTGACCGCCGCTCCCATCATCGTGAACTACTCGATCGATCTCGCGACGAGCACGACGTTCATCGAGCTGATCCTCGCCGGGGTGCTCGGGTGGGCGAGCGCGTACTTCCTCATCCACGTCACCGTCTCGGTTCTGCGCTTCCGCGAGCCAGGGGCGAGGCGACCGTACAGGTCGCCGCTCTTCCCGATCCCGCAGCTGCTCGGGTCGGGGCTCCTGGCTCTCGCGGCGTTCAAGATCTTCCCCGACCCGACGGCACGCGACCACATCTACCGCGACTACGGGATCTTCCTCGGCGTCGCAGTCGCCTTCTCGCTGCTCTACAACCTGTTCGCCTACCGCAGCCTGGCGACGATCTTCCGACCCGTGCCGCTCAGGGAGGTCTATCGCGAGACGGAGGTCATCTCCGAGGAGCTTCCGCCTGAGATCGAGCCCGGCGGCCCGCATCTCCCCCACCACGAGAATTGATGGGGGTCGATCGCGTTCGCGAGCTCGCAGAGGCGGGTGTCACACGCGTCCGCGTTCACTACTCGGACTTCCACGGCACGCCGCGGGCGAAGGTCGTGCCTCTCGACCTGCTCGAGAGCGTCGCCGAGGAGGGGCTCAACTTCTGCGTCTCGGTTTTCTCGATCGATCACACGGGCGTCATGCCTGACGGGACCGGCCTCCGGGACGAGGTCAACTTCCGGGACATGCAGGTGATCCCCGACCTCTCGACGCTGCGCGTCCTTCCCTGGGAGCCGCAGACGGCTCTCTGCCTTGCCGACTGCTGGATGGACGGCGAGCCCCTGCCGAGCGATCCCCGCGGCATCCTCAAGCGTGCGATCGCCTACGCGGAGGAGAACGGCCTGAGCATGTCCGTCGGCCACGAGCTCGAGTTCTTCCTGCTGCGGCGCGCCGGCGATGGCCGGCTCGAGCCATACCAGCCCGTTCCCGGGCTCGTATACCGGATGGATCCCCGCGTCGATCCCGAGGGTGTCATCCGCGCGATGGAGGAGAACGTCCGGCGCTTCGACCTGCCGCTCGTCTGCGTGAACCAGGAGTACGACCCCTCGCAGTGGGAGATCAACACCCGCTTCGCCGAGGCGCTCCCCGCCGCCGACGACGCCTACCTGCTCAAGCTCGCGATCAAGGAGACGGCGGCGATGCACGGCCTGCTCGCCACCTTCATCGGACGACCGTTCGACGGGGGCGGCACGTCCGGATACCACCTGCACTTCTCCGCCTGGGACGGTGAGCGCAACGTCTTCCACGACCCGGCCGCGGAGCTCGAGATCTCGGCGGTCGCCCGCAGCTTCATGGCGGGGATCCTCGCGCACGCGCGCGGCATGGCGGCGGCGTGCGCGCCCACGGTCAACGCCTACAAGCGCTTCGTCGCGCAGGAGCTCGGGCCCTACTTCGTGGACTGGGGCACGGACAACCGCTCCGTCTGCGCGCGGATCCCCGCTGAGCGCGGCCGGGCGACGCGCGTCGAGTCACGCCTCGCGGATGGGAGCGCCAGCCCGTACCTGGCCTCGGCCGTGCACCTGTTCGCAGGGGTCGACGGCGTCGCGCGCGGGCTCGACCCGGGTCCGGAGACGTCCTCCGTCTACGACCCGCCGGTCGAGAGGGAGACCGTGCCGCTCTCGCTCGGCGAGGCGCTCGACGCGCTCGAGCGCGACGACCTCGTGCGCGGGCGGCTGGGGCCGCAGTTCGTCCAGGCCTTCACGGCGATCAAGCGGAACGAGCTGCGTCGCTTCTCCCTCACCGTCACGGAGTGGGAGCTCAGGGAGTACGCCGAGGCTCTCTGACCGTATGGCGGGAGCGAGGCCCGCCTTCGAAGGCCCCGCGCACCGCCGGGCAGTCCGCGCCCTGGACGACGCGGTCCAGCGCCTCGGGCGCGCCGGCTATTCCCGGGTGCGGCGCGTCGACCCGCTCGAGGCGCTGCTTCGGACGCCGTCGGGCGATCGGGAGATTCGCGCACGCATGGTGAAGGACGGGCGCATCTTCGGCGGCACCTACGCGCTGGCGCTGTCGACTGCACGTCCGGTGCTTCCCCCGAGCCGCGGTCTGTCCGCTCGAGGACGTGGCGTCGTTCGGATGACAGGCGTCTCGTTCCGGCCCCGCCGCGGGGATGCGGCGGGTCGCAGGCTTGCCCAGCTCCTCGAGGGAGATCGGTATCTGCTCGACTGCCTCGCGCACGTGCACTTCGAGAAGATCCGCGTGGAGCCGGACGGCACGGCCACCATCCGCCATATGGGCGGCTCCGTCGTCTGGGTTCTGTTCCCTCCGCTCGTGAAGGCGATCCCGCTCGTTCCCGAGCAGGCGACAGCCGTCGTGCGGGCGCTCGAGGCGTTCGCCGCGGCGGGTCGCGGGCAGCGGCTCGCCTAGTAGGGGGCTGTCCGGAAACCACGCCACGCCCGGAGGCGGCGCGTGAGCGCGCCTGGCCGCGTCCTCAGTCGCGCCCATATGACCTGGTGGTATCTAGGCGCGCGGTCAGCGCGCTCGTCCTTCCCAGGCACGCTCACGCGCGAGTCCCGAACGCACCGGGGTTTCCGGGACAGCCCCCTAGGCTGCGGTCTGCGAGGTCGGACTCTCGCCCACCGAGCCGTCGACCTCGTACTCGAAGGTCTCGTCGGACCCGAACGTGCGCTCGCGGATCCACTTGCGCGTCTGCGGCCCGGTCTTCGGGTTGTACAGCAGCCCGACGACGATGCCGGCGAGGATGAGGGTGTTTCGCCTGCGATGCGTCTTCCTCGTCGCCTTCCTCGCCGCCTTCTGCATTCGGGTGACGCTGCGAGAGACGTCCCTCTGCGTGCGCGTGTCGGTCGCGAGCATGGCTGCGAGCGCCTTGACGCTCTTGTCGTCGAGCCGGTCGTAGATCTTCCTCGCCGACTCGTACGCATCGACCAGGCTCTTGCGAAACTCCTCGTCGCTCGCGAGCGTCTCTCCGACGCTACGGGCTCTCGTGACGGTCTTCGTGACGTTTGGCATGGCCCTTCCTTTCCTGCTGCGCCGAGACAAGCCTCCGGGCAGTGTAGCCGCCGTCGGCGCGCCGTTCGCTCGTAGAATCGGGGCGCATGAGCAAGGGATCCGTCATCGCCGGGGCCGTTCTCTACCTGTGGATCGCTGCGGTCCTCTACGCCAGGGACGTGAAGGCTCGCAAGGCGTCCGCGCAGAGGGAGCGGCCGTGATGCGTGAGCTCGAGGTAGTCGAGGCAGACATCACCGCGCTCGTCGTCGACGCGATCGCGAACGCGGCGAACGACCACCTCTGGATGGGAGCCGGCGTCGCCGGCGCGATCAAGCGCGCGGGCGGCGAGGAGATCGAGCGTGAGGCGGTGGCCAAGGGGCCGATCGAGGTGGGCGACGCCATCGCGACCGGAGCCGGGCGGCTCAGGGCCAAGCACGTGGTCCACGGGGCCGTCATGGGGCAGGACCTGCGCACGAGCGCCGTCCTCATCGAGCGCACGACCCGTCGCTGTCTCGAGGTCGCGGACGAGCTCGGCGCTCGCTCGCTTGCCCTTCCCGCCTTCGGCACGGGAGTGGGCGGCTTTCCGCTGCCCGAGTGCGCGCGGTTGATGGTCGGCGTCGCGCGGGACTACGAGCCGGGCGTGCTCGAGCGCGTGCTCTTCGCGGTGTTCGGATCGGACGCGGCGCAGGCGTTCCGGGCGGCGGTGGAGGCGTGAGCGGCGCGGCGAGGGCGAAGGGCCTCGTGTGCGCCGGCGGCGAGGCCACGCGGCTCGACGAGCTCACGCGGGTGACGAACAAGCACCTCCTTCCCGTCGGCCGCTGGCCGATGGTGTACTACCCGCTCCAGCTGCTCCAGCTTGCGGGTATTCGCGAGGTGCTGCTGGTCACCGGACAGCAGCATGCCGGCGAC
>CAZCIJ010000012.1:15082-15808 GCA_964498265.1 uncultured Gaiellales bacterium
GGAGACGGCAGGGTGACGCGGCGAAACGGCGACGAGCTCGTGCTCGACCTCGATCTCACCTACAAGGTGCAGACGGCGGCGGGCGGGATCGCCCAGGTGGTCGGCATGGCCGAAGGGTTCGCCGCGGGTCAGAAGCTCGTCGTCTGCCTCGGCGACAACATCTTCGAGTATGCCGAGGTCGAGGGGATCCGGCGCTTCGTCGAGGGCTCGGCGGGCGCGCAGATCTTCGTCAAGGAGGTACCCGATCCCGAGCGCTTCGGCGTCGTCGCCTACGGCGACGACGGGCGCGTCGTCGACATCGTCGAGAAGGCCGGGACCCTCGACCAGCGCTACGAGGCGCCTCCCTCGAGCGACGCCGTCGTCGGTCTCTACGGTTTCCGCCCCGACGTCTTCGAGATCATCCGCGGCCTCGAGCCCTCCGAGCGCGGGGAGCTCGAGATCACGGACGTGAACCGCACGTACGCCGTGCGGGGCGACCTCGCGGTGCAGCGCGTTCACGGCTGGTGGCGTGACGCAGGGACGTACGAGGCGCTGGCCCGCATCGGCACGCTGATCGAGGAGACGGGCGTCAACAAGCTCGCGGAGCGATGATCGACGGCCTGCAGGTCCTGCCGCTGTCGCGCTTCGAGGACGAGCGCGGCTGGTTCGTCGAGCTGCGGCGCGACAGCCGCCTGCCGAAACGGACGCTCCAGACGAACGTGTCGTTCTCCCGAGCGGGCGTCGTTC
>CAZCIJ010000012.1:15818-25034 GCA_964498265.1 uncultured Gaiellales bacterium
GCCGGCATGGCCCAAGTCGTCGTGCTCGATCGCGCGACGGGGGAGGCGTTCTCGATCGACATCGGCGACGAGAACCCGGCGGCCGTGTACGTTCCCGGTCGCCACGCGCACGGCTTCGAGGCGCTCACCGACTGCCTCTTCACGTACCACGTCACGGAGGAGTACGACCCGGACGATCCCGACGAGCACACCGTTCCCTGGAACGACCCGAGGGTCGCCCACCTGTGGAGCACGGATTCCCCCATCCTTTCGGCGAGAGACGCGAGCGCGAGCGGCGCCTCCTGATCACGGGCGCAGGCGGTCAGCTCGGGGTCGCACTCGCCGAGGCCTTTCCCGACGCCGACGCCCGGACGCACGCCGAGCTCGACGTCACCGAGCCGATCGTGCTCGAGCATCGACCGGACGTCGTCCTCCACGCCGCGGCCTGGACCGACGTCGACGGCGCGGAGTCCGACCGCGACCGTGCGAGGGCGGTCAACGTCGTCGGCACGATGAACGTCGCCGCGCTCGGCGCCGCGGTTCTCTACTACTCGAGCGCCTACGTGTTCGACGGCCGCAAGCCTACGCCGTACGTCGAGCGCGACCGTCCGAACCCGCTCTCCGTCTACGGTCATACGAAGCACCTGGGCGAGCAGGAGGTGCTGGAGGGGTGGATCGTACGCAGCTCCTGGCTCTTCGGGTGGACGGGCCACAACTTCGTGCGCACGATGCTTCGCCTCGGCGCCGAGAGCCGCGAGGTGCGGGTCGTCGGCGACCAGCGGGGGTGTCCCACCTACGTCGGCCATCTCGCGGAGGCCTCTCGGGCCATCCTGGAGCTCCCCTTCGGCGTCTACCACGTCGCCGCCGACGGCGACTGCACGTGGGCGGACCTCGCCGAGGCCATCTTCGAGGAGGCTGGCCTCTCCTGCTCGGTCGTGCGCGTCTCGACCGAGGAGATCGGCCGCCCGGCACCTCGGCCCGCGTACTCCGTGCTGCGGAGCGAGAAGCCGGGCACGCCGCGGCTTCCTCACTGGCGGGAGGGGCTCCGCGCCTGCCTCGAGCGGATCGCCCGCAGCGCGGGTCCGTAGGGCCGGGCATGCCCGGCCCGACTACGCCCTGACCGGGCGTCTACCACGTGGAGGGAGGCCCGCGCGCGTGGGCCTCCCTACTACGCCCTGACCGGGCGTCCGGCTACCGCGTGTAGGGGGGTCGTGCAGGCGCGGCCCCCCTACACTCTGTGCGGTGCGCATTCTCGTCACCGGAGGCTGCGGGTTCATCGGCAGCCACTTCGTGCGGCGTCTGGCCTCGGCCGGCACCGAGGTCGTCGTGCTCGACAAGCTGACCTATGCGGGGAACCCGGCCAACCTCGAGGGAGTCGCGCACGAGCTCGTGCACGGCGATATCGCCGATCCCGCGACGGTGGCCCGCGCCGGCGATGGCTGCGAGGCGGTCGTCAACTTCGCTGCCGAGACGCACGTCGACCGCTCGATCCTCGGCGCCGCCGAGTTCATCGAGACGGACGTGCTCGGCACGTACGTGCTCCTCGAATGGGCTCGGTCGGCCGGCGTGCGGCTCGTCCAGGTCTCGACGGACGAGGTGTACGGCGACGTCCCTGCGGGCGTGTCCTCGCGCGAGAGCGACCCGCTGCGTCCGTCGAGCCCCTACGCCGCCTCGAAGGCGGGCGGCGACCTCCAGGTGCTCGCCCACGTGCGCACGTACGGGGTGGACGCCGTCGTCACGCGCGGGTCGAACACGTACGGGCCCAACCAGTACCCGGAGAAGATGATCCCGCTGTTCGTGACGAACGCGCTCGAGGGCGAGACGCTGCCCGTGTACGGAGACGGCCGGCAGACGCGCGACTGGCTCCACGTCGAGGATCACTGCGCGGCCGTCGAGCTCGTTCTCTTCGAGGGTGCGAGCGGAGAGATCTACAACATCGGCGGGGGGGACGAGCGCGAGAACCTCGAGGTCGCCACCAGGATCCTCGACCTCGTCGGCGCGGAGGACGGGCTGCTCCGCCACGTGGAGGACCGGCCCGGCCACGACCGCCGGTACTCGCTGGACTCCGGAAGGCTGACCGCGCTCGGCTGGCGGCCGCGGCGGTCGTTCGAGGAGGGGCTTGCGAGCACGGTGGACTGGTACAGGGAGCGGCGCGAGTGGTGGGAGCCACTCAAGTCGGGGGAGTACCTCGCCTACTATCGACGTCAGTACGCGGCGCGGCTCGACGCCGAGCGCGCCCGAGCCGGGAAAGCGCCGATTTGACGAATCCTTCACAGGGTTCGGCTACCCTGGGTTGCCAACCTCGGCTCGCCGCCATCGATGCGCCGACTCCTCTCGCTGACCGTCATCGCGCTCGCGCTCGGCCTCGCAGGCGGGGCTTCGGCTCAGACCGTCTTCGTGTTCACGGGACACGGCTACGGTCACGGGGTGGGCCTCCCCCAGTGGGGAGCGTACGGGCTCGCCAAGGAGGGCTGGACGTACGACCGTATCCTGGCGCACTACTACACGGGGACGACGCTCGGAAAGGCTCCGGCGAAGCGCGTGCGCGTCCTGCTCGCGTCGGGCCGGGGGAGCGTCCGGATCTCGTCCGAGGCTCCCTTCGCCGCCGTGGACGCGCGGGGCCGCATCTCGCTCCCGGCGGGGGCCGTCGAGATCGGCAGCGACCTGAGAGTCGTGGCCGGCGGCGCTACGCGAACGCTGGCGAGCCCCGTCCGCTTCATCCCGGGAGCGAAGCCACTGCGCTTCGACCGCGCGTACCGTGGCGCGCTGGTCGTTCATCGCGACGGCGGCTCGCTCTCAGTGGTCAACGACGTCAAGCTCGAGCACTACGTCTACGCGATCGTCCCCCACGAGATGCCCGCCAGCTGGGACCTCGAGGCGCTCAAGACGCAGGCCGTGGCCGCGCGAACCTACGCCATCAAGACGCGGAAGGCGGGGACGTACTACGACTTCGAGCACAATCCGGTGGCGCAGGCGTACGAGGGCGTCGGGGAGGAAGACCCCCGCGCACGGCAGGCGGTCGACCAGACGAGAGGTGAGATCGTCCTCTACGACGGCGAGCCGGCCTGGACCTTCTACTCGTCGAGCTCGGGCGGCCGCACCGCTCGGCTCACGGACGCCTTCCCGGGCGGTGAGGACATCCCGTACCTCGTTCCGGTCGACGATCCGCACGACACGCTCTCGCCGTATCACGATTGGGTGGTGCGCTACACGGCCGGAGAGCTCGCCGACAAGCTCGGTCTTCCGGGGCCACCCGCTCGCATCATGCTACGCCGCTCCGACTCGGGACGGGTGCGGACGCTCGTTGCCATCGGGGCCGGATGGAGGAAGGAAGTCGTCGGCGCCAGCCTGCGGGGAAGCCTCGGGCTGCGCTCGACGCTCGTCACCGTGAGGCGGGAGCGGACCCTCGCTCCGGCACGCGCCATGCCGTGAGAAGCGCCGCTCTCGCCGCGCTCGTCGTCGTGGCGCTGGCCGCTGCGCCCGTGGCGTCCGCAGCGCCTGGGCGGATCGCCGTCGGCGTGGCCGATGGGGCGTCAGTCGACGACGTCGCGCTCCGCGTCGAGCAGGCGACGGGGCGCAGCGTCGATCGCGATCTCGCGCCGGTCGGCGCCGTCATCGTCTCCGTCGAGGACGTCGAGGTGGCGCTGCCGGCGCTCCAGGCCATACCCCACGTCGAGTTCGTCGAGCAGATCGAGCGCAATCGCTCGCTCGCGTTCGTTCCCGACGATCCGCTGGTCGAGGGTCAGTGGTACCTCCAGTGGATTCGCGCCTTCGATCAGTGGACCTCGAGACCCGATCTACCGGCGGTGAGGGTGGCAGTGATCGACTCGGGCATCGACGCCGGGCACCCGGAGTTCGCGGGCCGGATCGCGGCTGGGATGAGCTTCGTGAAGGGCTCGAGGTGGGATGTCGACGCGCTCGGCCACGGGACCCTCGTCGCGGGAGAGATCGCGGCTGCCGTCGACAACCAGCAGGGCATCGCCGGCGTCGGCTTCCCGGTGCAGCTGCTCGTCGCCAAGGTGACGGGTGCGAACACGAACATCTCGGTCGAGGCCGAGGCGGAGGCCATCCGCTGGGCTGCCGACCAGGGGGCCCAGGTGATCAACCTCAGTCTCAGCGGCACTCGGAACCCTCGCGATCCGACGGACGACGAGTTCTCGCCCCTCGAGCAGGAGGCGATCGAGTACGCGTACGAGCGCGGCGTGGTGGTCGTCGCGGCCTCGGGCAACTGTCCCGCCGACCACTCCTGTCCCTGGCGGTACGCGGGCTACCCGGCCGCGCTTCCGCACGTGATCGGCGTAGGCGCGCTCGCGGCGGACGGCACGGTGCCGACGTTCTCGAACCGAGACCCGGTCTACGTGGACGTCTCGGCCCCGGGCGTGAGCATCGTCTCGACGTTTCCGCGCGACCTGACCACCGATCCGGGGTGCGCGCATCCGGGCTACTCGGTCTGCGCCGACGACCCCACGTACCGGCCCTCGCGCGCAAAGGGTACGTCGTTCGCCGCGCCGCTCGTCTCCGCGGCTGCTGCGCTCCTGCTCTCGCAGTCGCCCGGCCTCTCGCCGAGTCAGGTCACGGCGCTCGTCGAGCTGGGAGCGGAGAGGCTCGATCTCGGGAAGCTCGGACGGGACGCCGGCACAGGCGCCGGCGGCCTCGACGTGGTCGAGCTCCTCGCCGCAGCGATCACGCGCCCGCCGTCCGATGCGTGGGAGGTCAACGACGACGCGGGTCAGCGCGCGCGCCGGGTCCCGCTGCGCTCGAGCAGGACCATCAGGGCGACGATCGACTACTACGACGACCCGACGGACGTCTACCGCGTCTACCTGCGCCGCGGCCGCGAGTTCGTCGCCACGCTCCGCGGCTCGCTGGGCGGCTCCTCCACGCTCGTTCTGTGGCGCCCTGGAACGCGCTTGGTCTCTCCGGTCACGCAGGTCGCGGTTCGCAGCGGAGCGATCCTCGGCTGGCGGAAGGGCGCGAAGCCCGTTCTCCGTTTCACGGCGTCACGCAATGGCTGGTACTACGTCGAGGTGAAGGCGCCCCGCCGCGGCGGGGGAGAGTATCGACTGACGATCTCGCAGAAGCGCGCGGCCGGCTAGCGCTCGCCAGCCTCGAGCAGCTCCTCGTCGGGCACCTCCCTGATCGTTCGCGCGGGGTTTCCGGCGACGACGGCCCGGGGAGGGACGTCGCGGAGGACGACCGATCCGGCGCCGACGAACGCCTCCTCGCCGATCTCGACGCCGGGGAGGAGGACTGCCCCGCCGCCGATGCGCGCGCCGCGCCTGATCCTCGGTCCGCGGCGCAGCGCGTGGCGCCTCTCCGTCCGCCCCATGAGGCTGTCGTTCGTGGTGGTGACGCACGGGGCGACGAAGACGTCCTCCTCGAGGGTCGTGTAGGCGGTGATGTAGGCATTGGCCTGGATCGTGGCGCGGGCCCCGATGACGACGTCGTTCTCGACGAGCGCTCCCCGTCCGATGACGACGTCGTCGCCGACCGTGCAACGCTCGCGAACGCAGGCTTGATCGCCGACGATCACGCGGGCGCCGAGACGCGTGCCGGCGAACACGATGGCGCCGGCCGAGACGACCGAGCCGGGGCCGATCTCGAGGGGGGCGAGAGGCTCTCGTCGCGCCGTCGATCGCGCCGAGAGCACCGGCTGCTTGCCGACGACGGCGTGGTCGCCGATGACGCAACCCTCGCCGAGGACGGTCCCGTCGTGGACGACGGCGTACTGACCGCGGGCCATCAGGCCGGCTCGCGCTCGAGCGAGGCTTGGAGCTGCTCCAGCACCCGGACGACGACGGCGCCGTCACGGGCTGCTCGGAGAGGCTCTCCGTGCCCGCGGACGAGCTCGAGGAAGTGTCCGCACTCGAGGCGCAGAGGCTCGTCGCTCGCAACCCTCGGGCTGAAGATGTCCCCGGTCCTCGTCCGCCACTCTCCGTAGGTGCCGAGCGGCTGCTCGGCCCCTTTCTCGTACACGGTGATCTTGCGCTCGAGCTCCATGTCGTCGAACACGGCCATCCTCTGCGTTCCCACCACGGTGATCCGGCGCATCTTGTGCGGGTCGAGCCACGAGAGGTGCATGTGCGCGATCGTCCCGGAGGGAAAGCGCAGGTAGCAGAAGACGACGTCCTCCACTCCCTCCTTGAGGAAGGACTCCCCCCGCGCCCACAGCTCGACAGGCTCCTCGCCGACCAAGTGGAGGATGACGGAGAGATCGTGGACGCCGAGGCTCCAGAGGGCGTTCTCGTCGCGCCGGATCGTGCCGAGGTTCTGGCGGTTCCCGTAGACGTAGAGCACGCCGCCGAGCGAGCCCTCGTTGATGAGCTCCTTCAGCTTCTGGACACCGGGGTGGTAGAGGAGCAGGTGGCCGGGCATCAGGATCCGTCCGCGCTCCTCGGCCAGCGCAGCGAGGCCGTCGGCCTCCTCCGCCGAGAGGCCCATCGGCTTCTCGACGAACACGTGCTTTCCCGCATACAGAGCTTGCTTCGCAAGCTCTGTATGCGTGATGACCGGGGTAGCGACGATGACGGCATCGACTTCGGGATCCTCGAGCACGTCGTCGAAGCGCCGGGTGAGCTTCGTGGCCGGAAAGCGGCCGCCGAGCTCAGCCAGGCGGTCGCCTTCCACGTCGCAGAGCCACTTCAGCCGGGCGAGCTCGTTGAAGTTGCGCGCGAGGTTTCCGCCCCAGGGCCCGAGCCCGGCCTGGCCCACGGTCAGCCGATCGTCCTGCCCCTGCTCCAAGCCGGCCGCTAGAGCTTCCATAGCCTGCCGTTCGCTCGGGCCGCCGAGCCAGTCGCGTTGCGGAGGTCGACGAGCAGCCTGGCTTCGCCGGCGAGACGGCCGTAGTCGATTCCGTCGTGGTTCGTCACGACGACGACGCAGTCCGCCGCGAGCGCCTGCTCGAGATCGACCGAGGCGAGTCCCTGCTCGGGCAGCGCGGGAACGTGGGGATCGGTGTAGCTGACGTCGGCGCCGTCGCCGCGGAGAAGCTGGAGGAGCTTGAGCGCGGGAGATCCGCGCAGGTCGCCGACGTTCGGCTTGTACGCGACGCCGACGAGATGGACCCGGCTGCCTTTGAGCGCGCGCTCGTGCGCGTCGAGGGCGCGCCGGATCTTGTTCAGGCAGTAGTACGGCATGCTGTCGTTGACCTTCCCCGCGAGCTCGATGAACTCCGTGTAGAAGTCGAACTCCCGCGCTCGCCACGAGAGGTAGAAGGGGTCGACGGGCAGGCAGTGGCCGCCCAGCCCGGGCCCGGGCTTGAAGCTCATGAAGCCGAAGGGCTTCGTCGCCGCCGCGTCGATCACCTCGAAGACGTCCAGTCCCATGCGGTCGCAGAGCATGGCCAGCTCGTTGACGAGCGCGATGTTGACGGAGCGGAAGATGTTCTCGAGGAGCTTCGTGAGCTCCGCCGCCTCCGGCGACGACACCGGGACGAGCGTGTCGATCGCGCGCGAGTAGAAGGCACAGGCGCGCTCCGAGCAGGCCGCCGTCACGCCGCCGACGATCTTCGGCGTGTTCCTCGTCGTCCAGTCGGTGCGGCCCGGGTCGACGCGCTCGGGCGAGAAAGCCAGGAAGACGTCTTCGCCGATCGTGTGCCCGCGCTGCTCGAGGATCGGCTTGACCTCCTCGCGGGTCGTCCCGGGATACGTCGTCGACTCGAGCACGATCAGATGGCCGGGGCGGAGCCTGTCCGCGACCTTGCGTGCGGCGCCGAGGACGATCGAGAGGTCTGGCTCGCGATTTCGGGTCAGAGGCGTGGGCAGCGCGATCACGATCGTGTCCGTCTCCCGGACGGCGTCGTAGTCCGTCGTCGCCGAGAGCACCCGCGACTCGACGAGCGGCGCGAGGCGCTCGCTCGAGACGTCGTCCACGTAGCTCTCGCCCCGGTTGAGCCGGTCGACGCGCTCGGCGTCGACGTCGACGAGCACGGTCGTGACCCCAGCCTCGGCGAAGACGTGGGCAAGGGGCACGCCGACGTAGCCGGCGCCGATGACTGCGAGCTCCCGTTGCACCCTAACGAGCCATCGTATAGAGGGTTTCTGCGACGCGGCTCGCCGCACGCCCGTCTCCGTACAGGGGCGGATGCTGCGCGCCCGGGCTCGCCGCGGAGACGGCGGCGAGGATCGCCTGAGGGTCCTCGCCGACGAGCCGGTTCCAGCCGGTGGCGGTCGTCTCGACCCATTCGGTCGCCGTCCGCAGCGTGATGCAAGGCACCTCGTACCAGTAGGCCTCTTTCTGGACTCCGCCCGAGTCTGTGAGGATCGCCCTGGCCTGGGAGGCGAGCGCGGCGAAGTCGAGATAGCCAACGGGCGGCAGCAGGCGCACGTGCGAGCCGAGCTCGATGCGGTCGCGCTCGAGCGCGGCGCGCGCGCGAGGGTGAGCCGGGAAGACGACGGGCTCGTCGATGGCGTTGAGCCCGGCCGCGATGCGCGCGAGTGGTGCGGGGCGGAGGTTCGCCTCGCGGTGGAGCGTGAGCAGGACGTAGCGGCCGGGGGCGACTGAGGCGGCCGCGAGCGCCGACGACCGCTCCCGCCCGAGCGGCGCGAAGCGGAGGATCGCGTCCAGCATGACGTCGCCGATCACGTGGATGCCGGCTTCGATCCCCTCCTGCGCGAGGTTGCGCGCAGCCGCCTCGGCCGGGCAGAACAGCAGCTCGGACACGCGGTCGACGACGATGCGGTTGAGCTCCTCGGGCATCGAGCGGTCGAACGACCGCAGGCCCGCCTCGACGTGAGCGACGGGGATGCCCGTCTTCACGGTCGCCAGCGCGCCCGCGAGCGTCGAGTTCGTGTCCCCGTAGACGAGGACCCAGTCCGGCTTCTCGTCGAGCACCGCGCGCTCGATCCCGGGCAGCATCCGCGCCGTCTGCTCGGCGTGCGTCCCCGAGCCGGCCTCAAGCCGGTACGCGGGTGGAGCGAGGCCGAGCTCGTCGAAGAAGAGCTGCGACAGCTCCGGGTCGTAGTGCTGGCCGGTATGCAGCACGACCTCGTCGATCCCGCGCTCGCGCAGGGCGATCGACACCGGCCCGGACTTGATGAACTGCGGACGGTTACCGACGATCGAGAGGATCCGCACGGCCGGAAAGCCTAGAGGCTGGCCGCCCGATCTCAGCCGGTCGGCGGCACGGGGAGCGCGCGCCCTGCCCCAGAAGACGGCCGCGAGGGCCTGGCTATACTGGCCGCCCGGGGCCGTTAGCTCAGCTGGTAGAGCAGGGGACTCTTAATCCCAAGGTCGAAG
>CAZCIJ010000013.1:0-14952 GCA_964498265.1 uncultured Gaiellales bacterium
ACGGTCGGCTTCCCCCAAGGTGACGCACTTTCTCCCCGACCTCGTCTACGGGGCGAACGACGGGATCATCACCACCTTCGCCGTCGTCTCCGGCGTGGTCGGCGCCAGCCTCGCGGAGCGCATCGTCCTCATCCTCGGCTTCGCCAACCTCATCGCCGACGGTTTCTCGATGGGCGCGAGCAACTTCCTCGCTCGCCGCTCGTACGCGCAAGCCGCTGAGCGCGCGGACCGCCGCGAGGCCGCTCGCCACGGAGGCGCGACGATCCTCGGCTTCGTCACGGCGGGGACCGTCCCGCTGAGCGCGTACCTCGTCCCGCTGTCCGACGACGCTCGATTCCCCGCGGCGATCGTCCTTACGCTGGCATCCCTCTTCGTGGTGGGAGCCTCGCGGGCCGTGGTGACGAAGCTGAGCTGGATCCGCAGCGGCCTCGAGATGCTCCTCGTCGGGGCCGCCGCGGCAGCGGTCGCCTACGGGATCGGCGCGCTCGCATCGGAGCTGACCGGCGGCTAGAAAGGATCAATGGGCTTCGGACGATCCGGCCGACCTGCTTGGTCGCGGAAGCCCCCGAGAGCACCCGAATTCCACATCAAGCCTCTAGCGCCCGCGGGCGGGCCCTCCGCATCGTGGCTCGGTAGTGTCCACAGTGGAAATCGGGAGTCACCCCGATGTCGAATCGGCGAGCGCGGGCGAGGATAGCGCCGGACACCGGCGGAAGAGGAGGCTGGGAGCGATGAACGTGAAGGTCGTGATGACGGAGGACCCGATCACGGTCGGGCCGGAGACGCCGCTCAAGGATGTCGCGCACGTGCTCGTCGAGCACGGCGTCTCGGGCCTTCCGGTCGTGGGCGCCGAGGGTGAGGTGCTCGGCGTTATCTCCGAGGCGGACCTGCTCGTGAAGGAGGCCCCCGCCGAGGTGAGGTCGCCGTTCGCGTGGCTTCTCCTCAAGGCTGCGGACGTCGAGTCGCGGGCCAAGCTGGCCGCCCGAACGGCCGGGGAGGCGATGTCGTCGCCGGCCGTCTGCGTCCAGCCGGAGCAGACCGTCTACGAGGCAGCCCGGAAGATGATGGAGAGCGGGGTCAAGCGCCTGCCGGTCATCGACGAGGACGGCAGGATCGTCGGCATCGTCACGCGCGCGGACCTCATGCGCGCCTTCACGCGCTCCGACGACGAGCTACGGCGCGAGATCGAGCAGGACCTCGTTCTCGACACGCTCTGGATCCCTCCGGGGCGGGTTAGCGTCCGTGTGAGGCAGGGCGACGTGACGCTCGAGGGGCGCCTCGACACGGAGACGGACGCGGAGCTTCTGCCGAAGCTCGTCGCGAGGGTGCCCGGAGTGATCTCGGTGAGCTCGGACCTCGAATGGATCGGCGAGGAGAAGAGCCGCCGGATCGGCCGGCAGCGCTAGAGACAGGCGCGGCACGGAACGGCCCGGGCGCGCCGCGGCTGTCAGGCGGGCGCGCCGGGGCGGGCGTCACGACGAGAAGGCGCGGGCGCCGAGAGGCGAGAGTAGGCGCGAGATGGCGACCGTCTCGCCGCGACCGTCTCGCGCCCGCCCGCAGTTCGGGAGCCGCGGTGACCTCAGGCCTTGATCTCGACCTTGCGCGCGGCCGCCTTCGCGGTCTTCGGAACCTCGACCTTGAGCACGCCCTTGGTGAACGAGGCGGACACCCTGTCGGCATCGGTGTCGGCCGGCAGCTCGAAGCGCCGCTCGAACCTGTTCTCGAGGCGTTCCCGGCACCAGAAGGAGCGCTCCTTCGTCTCCTTCTCCTCCCTGCGCTCGCCCTTGATGGTCAGCGTGTGATCGGAGACCTGGATGTCGATCTCCTTCTCGTCGAAGCCCGGTGCCTCGACCTCGACCACCAGCTCCTTGTCGGTCTCGTAGACGTCGGCGGCCGGGAAGGTCGTCGGGGCCACGTCGATGTCCTCGACCATGCGGCGCATGCGCCGCTGCATCGACTCGAGCTCGCGCCACGGGCTCCATCTCACGATCGTCGTCATTTCGCGTCCTCCTTTCGCTCCGTGCCCCTGCCAGGGCGATTGCCACACGTTGGCCTCGAAGGCATTCCCACGCCCCCGAAAGTGCGCTCGCAGATCTCCAGCATCGCCGGCCCGGCCCGCGCAGGCATCGGGAAAGACGCGCATCTCCGGCACGGGGAACTACGGATTCTGAGCCTGATTGTCGGGCCGCCCCGCGACCGGGTCAGCGGAGCGCGAGGACGCCGGCGATGTCGAGCGAGGAGACGATGCCGAGCGGGCGTCCCGTCGCCGGGTCGGCGACCACGAGGTGGGACGTTCGATCCTCGGCCATCGCTCGGGCGGCGTCGACGAGCGTGTCGTCGGGCGTCACCGTCGTTGCCGGTCGCTGCGCGATCTCGTAAGCTCCGGCCGTCGACCCGGAGCTCGCGGCCCGCATCAGATCGAGATCGGAGATGATTCCCCAGAGGGGGCGCTCGCCTTCCGCCGTGTCCGGAGTCCCGAGCACGACGACCGCGTGGACGCGGTGGGCGCTCAGCATGCGGGCGATGACCTCGCGCGTCTCGCTGACCGCGCAGGAGAGGAACCCCCAGGTCATGACGTCGGCGACGCGCCCGGTCTCGAACGTGACCGGACCGCTCGAGCCGCCGGACTGATGGCGACGTGCCACCCGCAACCTCCTCCCGACCTGGAGAGTAGACGCTGATGCGACTCGGCGTGCTGACCGGGGGAGGGGACTGCCCGGGGCTGAACGCGCTCATCCGCGTGATCGTCAAGCGAGGCACCCGTGACCACGGCTACGAGATCGTCGGTCTCGTGGACGGCTTTCGCGGCCTCTGCGAGGACGGGCTGTCGGTGCCGCTGCAGGCGGACGACGTCCGGGGGCTGCTCCCCCGGGGGGGCACGATCCTCGGCACGACCAACCGGCACAACCCGTTCCGCTACCCGGTGAAGGAGGACGGAAGGTGGGTCGAGCGGGACCGCTCGCGCGAGGCCCTGGCACGCTACGAGAAGCTCGAGCTCGACGGGCTGATCGTCGCCGGGGGCGACGGGACGCTGACGATCGCCAGCCAGCTTGCGCAGCTCGGAGCGAGGGTCGTGGGCTGTCCGAAGACGATCGACAACGACCTCGCATGCTCCGACGTGACCTTCGGCTTCCATTCCGCGCTCGCGATCTGCACGGAGGCCGTCGACCGGCTGCACACGACCGCGGAGTCGCACGAGCGGGTGATCGTCCTCGAGGTCATGGGCCGCAACGCGGGCTTCCTTGCCCTCGAGAGCGGGCTTGCGGGCGGCGCCGACGTGATCCTCATTCCCGAGATCCCGTACGAGATCGCGCCGATCGTGGACAAGATTCGGCGCCGCGGCGAGCGCGGGCGCTCGTTCTCGATCGTCGTCGTCGCAGAGGGCGCCGTCCCCGAAGGCGGAAGCGTCTCGATCGAGGCCACGGCGGCCTCGATCCCCGGAAGGGGCGTCGTGCGGCTGGGCGGCGCCGGCCAGCGCCTTGCGACCGCGCTCTCGTCCGAGCTCGATGCGGAGATCCGCGTCACGGTCCTGGGCCACCTCCAGCGTGGAGGCAGCCCGACCCCGACGGATCGCCTGCTCGCGACGCGCTTCGGCTCACGGGCGATCGATCTCGTCGCGACGGGGACGTGGAACCACACCGTCGCCGTGCGCGGAGGGCGGCTCGTCGAGGTGCCGCTCGCCCAGGCGACCGCGGTCCGCGGCGTCGATCCCGAAGGGGAGGCGGTGCAGCTCGCGCGCAGCCTCGACATCTGCCTGGGATGCCCGTGAGGCTCCGGCATTGCGGCCAAGTACGGATGCCAGCTCCGGTGCGTTCCCGATGACACGGAACCGCTCGCCCGCGACGATGCCGGCCGACCACGATCCAAAGGAGGACGCATGCTAGGGCTCAGTGAGCAGGAGATCCGGGAGGGTCTCGAGGCAGAGCTCGTGCGAGCGATGCGCACCGAAGGCGGTGCGCCGACGATCCACGCGATCGCGCACTCGATCGCCCGCATCCTCGAGGAGGATCACCTGCGCATCGCCGAGCAGCTCGAGCAGGCAGGGGTACGCCTCGGGACGGGCGTCTAGGAATCCTCAGGAGCGTCCGCTCGCCTCGGCCCGCCCAGCTCGAGGAGCCGCTCGGCGTAGCCCCGCAGACGATCCTCGACGAGGCGGTGGACGCTTCCGTCCGGGAACGAGCCGTCGGGGCCGCGGACGCCGGCAGGTCTCCCCGTGAGGAGCTCCACACCCTCGTCGATCGAGTGCGCGGCCCACACGTGGAAGCGGCCGGTGCGGACGGCGTCGACGACCTCGTCGTTCAGCATGAGGTTGGACACGTTGGCGGCGGGGATGACGACGCCCTGGTCTCCCGTGAGGCCTTTCGCCTTGCAGACGGCGTAGAAGCCCTCGATCTTCGTCGTCACGCCGCCGACGGCCTGCACCTCGCCGTACTGGTTCACGGAGCCGGTGACCGCGATCGACTGACGCAGGGGCAGGCCCGCGAGCGCCGAGAGGAGGGCGTAGAGCTCGGTCGAGGAGGCGGAGTCGCCCTCGACGCCCTCGTACGCCTGCTCGAACGTGATCGTGGCGGCCAGGGCGAGGGGCCAGCCCTGAGCGTAGGTTCCCGTGAGGTAGCCGGCGAGCGTCAGGAAGCCTTTCGAGTGGATCGGGCCCGAGAGCTCGATCTCGCGCTCGATGCTGCGCACGCCGCCCCGGCCGAGCGCGATGCGGGCCGTGACGCGCGACGGCTTGCCGAACGCGTGGTCACCGAAGGCGACGACCGAGAGCCCGTTGACCTCGCCGACCCGCTCGCCGGTCGTGTTGATGACGAGCGTGCCGTCGGCGATCTGCTCGCGGACGCGCTCCTCGATCAGGTTCGAGCGGTACTCCTTCTTCGCCACCGCACGGTCGACGTCCTCGGCGCTGACGAGCTCCCGACCTGCCTTCTCGGCCCAGAAGCTGGCCTCGGTCACGATGTTTGCGATCTCGATCAGCCGGGTCGAGAGCTTGCGCTGATCGTGGCGCAGTCGCGCGCCGTGCTCGACGAGGCGGGCGACGGCGGAGCGGTCGAAGTGGCGCAGCTCGTCGTCCCGGACCCGGCGGCTCACGAAGGCCCCGTAGTCGAGCACGTGCTCCTCGCTCCAGTCCATCTCGGGCGCGAAGTCCACCTTGACGCGGAAGAGCTCCCGGAAGTCCTCGTCGAGCGCGTGAAGCAGGTAGTAGAGCGAGGGGGGGCCGATGAGGATCACCTTCAGGTCGAGCGCGATCGGCTCGGGCCGGAGGCTCACCGTCGGGATGGCGCTGAGCTGCTCTGCGAGGTTCTCGATCCGCACCTGGCGGGTCTGGAGCGCGCGCTTGAGCGCGTCCCACGCGAAGGGGTTGCGGAGAACCTCGAGAGCGTCCAGGACGAGGAAGCCGCCGTTGGCCCGGTGCAGCGCTCCGGGCTTGATCTGGTGGAAGTCGGTCACCATCGTCCCGAACGCCGCCCGGTAGGCGACTCGGCCGACGAGCGCGTAGTAGGTCGGGTTGCGCTCGACCACGACCGGCGCGCCGCCGTCCTCGCGGTTGTCGAAGAGGACGTTGACCCGGTAGCGGGAGAGGCGGTCCTCACGCTCCTGGCGCTGAAGGCCCGAGAGGAACGCTGGCAGCTCTGCCTCGGGGCCCCCGGTGCGGAAGTCCTGGAGGTGATCGAGAACGTCCTCTTCGGCCTGGCCGAGGTACGCCAGCACCTCGGCGTGGTCCCCGTACGCCTCGCGCAGGTCGTGGAAGAGCTGGCCGACGGCGAACTGGGCAACCTCGCGGTCGAGGGCGCGGAGCCGCTCGGCCGCCTCCTTCTCGAGCGCGCGCAGCTGGCGGACGACGGCCGCGACCCGCTCCTGGATCTGCGCGCCCCGGCGCTCGATCTCGCGCTGCGACTGCGCCGGAAGGCGCGCGAACTCCTCTCCCGAGAGCGGCCTGCCCTCGACGATCGGGATGGTGACGATCCCGGCGGGGGTCAGCTCGACCGCGAACCCGTGCCCGCGCGCGAAGGTCTGAAGCTCGCCGGTGAGCGCTTCCCGCTCGCGGGCGATGTCGGACATCCGCTCCTGCCTGCGCCGCTGGTAGTCGTCGCTCTCGAACGCCCGCGGGATCTCGCGTCGCGCGCCGTCGAGGAACTCGTCCATGTCCCTCGCGAGCTGGGAGCCGAGCCCCGCGGGAAGCGCGATCGCGTTGGGCCGGTCCGGCTCGGCGAAGCTATGGACGTACACCCAGTCGTCCGGCACCGGTCTCGTCCGCGCGAGGCGCTCGAGGTGGTCGCGGATGGTTCCCATGCGACCGGAGCCCGGCGGGCCGGCGACGAAGAGGTTGAAGCCGGGTGCGGCGACCTCGAGCCCGAACTCGATGGCCTCGAGCGCCCTCGGCTGGCCGATCGTCCCCTCGAGCGGCGCCAATTCCGCGGTCGTGTCGAACGGGAGCGCTGCGGGGTCGAGTCGGCGCCGGAGCTGCTCGGGCGTCAGCTCGATGCGACTCGGAAGAGCGTTCACAGGCAGCATCCTTCCAGAACACGCGATACTGGTCTGAGCATGGTCGGCGAGGACGTCTTCTCCTCTGTCGTCGAGCTCGAGGACCCGATCGGCGTGATCTCGATCTACGTCGGTGTGCTGCCCGAGGCCGAGACCCATCCGCGCCCGGTGTGGGAGCTCGAGCTCCGCCACGGGCTCGAGGAGGCCGAGGCGCGCCTCGAGACGGAGAGGGACGCAGACGGCGCCCAGGCGCTTCGCGGCCGGCTCGAGACGCTCGAGCCGGAGCTCGACCTCGTAGTCTCGCCGCGAGCGAGCGGGCTCGGGCGGGCCCTCTTCGCCGGCCTGTCCGGAGGCGAGGCCATCCGCGTCTCCGTCCGGGAGCCGTTCGCCACGCGCGTGACCGTCGCGGGATGCGCGCTCACGCGTCCGCTCGCCTCGGCGCGCGAGGCCGGCCGCCCGGCAGGCCTCCTGCTCGTCTCGGAGGATGAGCTTCGGATCTGTGAGTGGCGGCCCGGCGAGGTCGAGGAGCTGCGGTCGATTCCGATCGTCGATCCTGGCGACAGGCGGCGGCTCGTCGGCCCCTCGGCTGCTCACCCCCGAGGCGCCCCGCAGGCCGGGCCGGGGTTCCGCTCGGGTCAACAGCGCGACCTCTACGAGCGGCGCGCCGAAGAGGCGCGCGCGCACTTCCTTGCCCATGCTCCTCAGGTCGCTGAGCTCGCGGGTCAGCGTGGATGGGACGACGTCGTCCTCGGCGGGAACGAGTCGCTCGCCGCCGGCGTCGTCGATCAGCTTCGCAAGGGCGTCGGGCTCGAGGTCCTGCTCGAGCCACGCGTGCTCGGGTGGCTCTCCTCCGCCGAGCTCGCCGAGGCCGTCGGGCCCAGGCTGAAGGAGGAGCGACGCAGCAGGCAGCTGACGCTCCTCGAGCGCGTGCGCGGCGAGGCCTCCTCCGGCGGCCGCGGCGCGATCGGGCTCGCCGACACGCTCGCCGCGCTCGCCGAGGGCCGGGTCGAGGTGCTCCTCCTGCCGGCGGAGCGGGACCTGCGCGGCTGCCTCGCGCCGGGCGGCGAGCTCTATCCGGCGGATGTCGTCCCGCCGGGCGTGTCCCCGCGCGAGCTCGTGCCCGAGCACCTTCTCGCGGATCGCATGGTCCAGCGGGCCGTCGCCACCGGAGCGCGCCTCAGCGTGCTTCGCGACGAGGCCGAGGCGGCGCTCGGCGCCGACGGCGCCGCGGCCCAGCTCCGGTGGTAGGACGCCGGGCCTCGACTGCTCCGTGCGGTCACGCCGCAGCGCCGATCCACGACCACGGCGGGGAGCAGGCGCTCACGCCTGCCTACTACGAGGCGGCCGGGCAGCCCAAGGAGCTCTGGGAGGTGCCGGGCGCCGGCACACGGGAGCCATCGACGCACGCCCGCTCGAGTACGAGCAGCGGATGATCGGGTTCTTCGACCGGGCGCGCTCCCGTGATGCCGGGCGACCGGTACCCTGCAATCGCCGCCCCGATGCGAGATGACCGAGGACGTGGGCTTCAGAGCACGAGCCGGGGACGAGGTGGCCGTCGAGAGCCACCGGCTGGCCGGCGGACGGCGCCGCGGTGAGATCCTCGAGGTGCTCGGCACACCGGACCACGAGTACTACCGCGTCCGCTGGCAGGACGGGCGCGAGACGACGTTCCATCCGGGGCCGGACGCCGTCCTCGAGACGAAGGGTCGCCGCCCGGCGCCGAGACGGCCGCGCCGGCCGAGGAGGCCCGCGGCGCCGAGACCGGCGCCGGAGCCGCCCGAGCGGCAACCGGCGCATCCGCGGGCGAGTCCCGGGGACCGCCTCGTCATCAGGGGCCATCACCTGGGCGAGCCCGACCGGGACGCCGAGATCCTGGAGGTGCTCGGGGAGGACGGCGGGCCTCCGTACCGGGTGCGCTGGTCGGACACCGGCCGCATCGGCCTGCTCTTTCCGGGGACGGACGCCGTCGTCGAGCACTTCCCCAAGCGGCGAGCCCGGCCGGTCGGCCCCAAGGGGGACTGAGCCCCGGACATGCGTGCGTTGCCTCACCGGCTCTGCGGACTCCGTAGTTCCCCGAAACTGGATCAGGAGCTCTCCCGATGCTGCCCTTCGCGGCAGGCGGGAGACTTCGCGGAAGCCAAGACAGGAGGCCGAAGATGAAGGTCAGGGACGTGATGACGACCGAGGTGACGACGGTTGACCCATCGGCGTCGCTTCGGGACGTCGCTGCGATCCTCGACGACCGGGGGATAGCGGGCGCCCCGGTGGTCGCCGGCGAAGAGGTCGTAGGCGTCGTCTCCGAGAGCGACATCGTTATGAAGGAGCAGGGCCCAGAGCTCGGTGAACGCGGTTTGCTCAAGCGCTTGCGCCGTCATGACGACGGAGAGACGGCGGCGAAGCTCGAGGCGCGTACGGCGCAAGAGGCGATGACCTCCCCGGCGGTCACGATCGAGCCCGGGCGGGACCTCACGAGAGCTGCCAAGCTCATGGTCGAGCGCGGCGTGAACCGCCTCCCCGTTGTGGAGCACGGGAAGCTGCTCGGCATCGTGACCCGCGCCGATCTCATGCACGCGTTCGTTCGCAGCGACGAGGAGATCGCACAGGAGGTCCGCGAGGGAGTGATCCAGCGAACGTTCTGGCTCGCGCCTGAGGAATTCGCGGTCAAGGTCGAGGACGGGCGGGTGACGCTGTCCGGCGAGGTCGAGGCGAAGGAGGTCGCGGAGCTCCTCGCGGCTTTCGTCGAGCGCGTCCCCGGCGTCGTCGAGGTGGAGTCGCGCCTGAGCTGGCGAGCCGAGGCCCGGCGGTAGAAGGCGCTCGGCCGAACGCAGGCGGATGGAGGGTGGCCTCCCCGTGGGTCGACCTTCCTACCCGGAGCCGATCCCCGGCGCTAGGAGGAACGGATGCAAGAGGTCATCGACTGGGTCTGGTACGACATGCCGACGTGGCTCGGAGCGCTGTTGTTCTCGCTGTTCGTGTTGGCCGTGTTCGGCTTTCTCTCGAGAGGCGGTGCCAGGTAGTCCGACGGTCGCCGTCTCGATCCAGGAGACCGAGCACGGGCCAGAACTAGCGTATGAGGTTTAGGCGACGAACACGGGGAGAGCTGAGGATGCTGGGCCTGCTGGTCGGCGCGCTCGTCCTCGCTCTCGGGGCGATGATCGGCTTCACGGTGGCTTTCGCGCGTCCGCTGCCGACCGGCGCGTGGGTTGGCCTCGGGATCGTGGCCGCCGTCTCCGTGCTCCTGGCAGCTGCCGCCTTCGTCATCGTGTTGCCGCTCGACCGTCCCTCGCTCGAGCCGGCCGAGCGAGCCCCCCCAGTGGCGGACGGGAAACGGCGGATACTCGTGGTCGCAGATGAGGCGATCGGGTTTGACCAGCTCCGGGAGGAGATCTGCGAGCGTGCGCTCGGGTGCGAGAGCGAGGTGCTCGTGGTCGCGCCGGCGCTGAGCTCGCCGCTCGAGCGCTGGACCTCCGAGGTGGACCGCGCGCGCGCCGGGGCGGATGCCCGGATGCGGGAGGAGCTCGCAGTCCTGGCGGATCTCGGCGTCGAGGCCCGGGGCGAGGTCGGAGCCGGCGATCCCCTCCAGGCCGTCGACGACGCCTTGCGCACGTTCCCGGCAGACGAGGTGATCGTCTCGACCCATACGGCGGGAAGCGCCAACTGGCTCGAGGAGGATGTCCCGGCCACGATCCGAGAGGTCTACGGGCTTCCCGTGACTCACGTCACGGTCGGGTGACCGGGCAGGGGCGAGACGCCTGTCCCGCCCGCTGACCGGTCGGCGCGGCTGTGAACTCGACCGAGGTCGCCTGGATCCTTGCTGCGGGCTTTGCCACGGCACTGGGCGGCTTGGGCCTGCTCGTGGTCCGCCGCCCCTCTGCGCGAGTGCTGGACACGCTTCTCGGCTTCACGGCCGGGATCATGCTCGCAGCCAGCGTCTTCAGCCTCCTTGTTCCGGCGCTCGACCGCGGCTCGCTCGTCGAGGTGGTGGGAGGGTTTCTTCTCGGCACGTGTTGCATCGGGCTGCTCGACCGGACGGTTCCGCACCTGCATCTGCGCTTTCGGGAGCGAGGGCGAACCCCCGCCGACGCCGCCGACGGCACGGCCAAGCGGGCGACCCTGCTTCTCAGCGCGCTCACGATCCACAACGTCCCGGAGGGGCTCGCCGTGGGGGTTGCCTTCGCCGCGGGCGGCTCCGACCTCGGAGTGCCAGTCGCCCTCGCCATCGGAATCCAGAACATCCCCGAGGGTTTTGCCGCGGCGGCGCCGCTGCTCGAGCTGGGCGTCTCCCGGCGCACTGCGGCGCTCGTCGCCGCGCTCACGGGGCTCGTCGAGCCCCCGGCGGCGTTCGCCGCGCTTGGCGCCCTCGACGTCGCGTCGGCGCTGCTCCCGGCGGGGCTGGCTTTCGCCGCCGGGGCGATGATCTACGTGATCGCCGACGAGCTGATTCCCGAGAGCCACGCTCGGGGCAATGAGCTCGCTGCCACCGTCGCTCTCGTCGGCGGGTTCGTGCTAATGATGGGCCTGGACAACGCGCTCGGCTAGGGCGCTGCGGGACCCAACCTCGGAGCGTCAGAGGTTCGAGAATGACACGCGCAAGGATCGAGCACGAGGAGGCGGCATGAAGGTCGAGGCGAGGTCGGCTGCGCTCCGACGCTTCGAGGAGCTCTCGCGCTCGGACGTCGGCTTCGCGGGCGGGAAGGGCGCGAACCTCGGAGAGCTGACGCGCGCGGGCCTGCCCGTCCCGCAAGGCTTCGTCGTGGGCGCCCCAGGCTACGCGGCCTTCTGTGACAGCGGCGGGCTGCGGGAGCGGATTGCCGCAGCGCTGGTGGCCGTCGATGTCGACGATGCGCCTGCGCTCGACCGTGCCGCGCGGGAGATCCGCGCCATGGTCGAGTCGGAGTCGCTCCCGACCTGGCTGGACGAGGAGATCCGTCGAGCGTACGCCGAGCTGGCGGGGGACGAGGACGATCCGCCGGTCGCGGTGCGCTCGTCCGCCACCGCGGAGGACACGGAGGCGGCGTCGTTCGCGGGCATGAACGAGACGTTCCTGAACGTCCGTGGGGGCGCTGCCGTCGTGGACGCCGTGCGCCGCTGCTGGTCGTCGCTCTTCGGCGCGCGCACGGTCTTCTACCGGGCCAAGCGAGGCTTCGGCCAGGCCGAGATGGACATCGCGGTCGCCGTCCAGCGCCAGATTCCCGCGGTGCGAGCCGGGGTCATGTTCACGATCGACCCCTCGACCGGGGCCGCCGACCGCCTCGTCATCGAAGGCGCCTTCGGGCTGGGGGAGGCGGTCGTCAGCGGCGGGGTCTCGCCCGACCGCTACGTCGTCGACAAGGAGACGCTCGCGGTCCTCGGCCGCGAGGTCCACCGCAAGAGTTTTGCGATCGACCCCCTGCCCGACGGCGGCACGGTCACGCGCGACCTCGCCGACAGCGAAGCGCTCGCTGCGGTGCTCAGCGACGAGGACGCGGGGGCCCTCGCCGAGCTCGGGCGGCGGATCGAGCGGCACTACGGCGCGCCTCAGGACACCGAGTGGGCGATCGACCGGGAGGGCCGGATGTGGATCCTCCAGTCGCGCCCGGTGACCGCGGCCGGGGGCGCGGCCGCCCCGCCCGTCGGAGACGGCCAGGTGCTCCTGCGAGGCCTTGGCGCGGCTCCCGGAGCGGCGAGCGGACGGGCTCGCGTCCTCGCGACGCTCGCCGACTCCCCCCGGCTGAGCCCCGGCGACGTGCTCGTGACGCACATGACCGCGCCCGACTGGGTGCCGCTCATGCGCCGGGCGGCCGCGATCGTCACGGACTCAGGAGGCATGACGTGCCATGCCGCGATCGTCTCGCGCGAGCTCGGCATCCCCTGCGTCGTCGGGACGCAGGAGGCGACGGCGAGGCTGCGCGACGGCGAGCTCGTCACGGTCGACGCGACGCGCGGGCTCGTGCTCGAGGGCGAGGTCGCGCAGCCCGTCGAGGCGCGGGCGCCCGTGCCGGCGGACGGACGTGCCGCAGGCTCGGTGGTGACCGGCACGCAGATCCTGCTGAACCTCTCCGAGCCCTCGCAGGTCGAGCGAGCGGCGGCTCTCGACGCCGACGGAGTCGGCCTCCTTCGCGCGGAGATGATGCTCCTCGAGGCCCTCGAGGGAGCGCACCCCAAGCTGCTCCTCGAGCAGGGGCGCGAGGAGGAGTTCGTCTCGCGCATGGCCGAGGGGCTCGCGACCTTCGCGCGCGCCTTCGACCCGCGCCCGATCACGTACCGAACGTATGACTTTCGCACGAACGAGTTCCGTGGCCTGACCGGGGGCGACCGCTTCGAGCCCGAGGAGGCGAATCCCATGATCGGCTACCGCGGAGCGCACCGCTACGCGAAGGAGCCCGAGCTGCTGACCCTCGAGCTCGAGGCCCTCCGCCGCGTCTGGGACGAGGGCGCGACGAACATCCACGTCATGCTCCCGTTCGTGCGGACGCCGCGGGAGGTCGTCGCCTGCCGCGAGATCGTGTCGCGGTCAGGACTGCTCGAGCGGCCGGGCTTCGAGCTCTGGATCATGGCCGAGGTTCCCTCGGTGCTGTTCAATCTCGAGCGCTACGCGACGCTCGGCATCGCCGGGATCTCGATCGGCTCGAACGACCTGACGCAGCTCCTCCTCGGGGCCGACCGCGACTCCGAGCTCCTCGCGGACGTCTTCGACGAGCGGGACGCGGCTGTCGTCGCGTACCTCGGCGAGCTCATCTCGAAGGCGCGCGCTCTTGGCCTCAAGACCTCGATCTGCGGCCAGGCCCCGTCGGTCTGGCCGGAGTACGCGGAGCTCCTCGTTCGTGCCGGTATCGACGCCATCTCGGTGAACGTCGACGTCTGCGACCGGACGCGCCGGCTCGTCGCCGCCGCCGAGCGACGAGTGCTCCTCGAGGCCGCGCGGAAGCCGTAGGCTGCCCCCGGAGGAGGAGGAGCAGTGGGAACGATCGTGGTCGGCGTCGACGGCTCCGATCCGTCGCGGGAGGCTCTTCGAGTCGCGCTGCGGGAGGCACGCGAGAAGCAGGCGATCCTGCGCGTCGTATTGGCCTGGCACGTTCCTCCGGCCGCCTACGGCGGGATCGGGTTCGCGCCCCCGTACGAGCCTCATCACATGTTCGAGGAAGGAGCGAGAGAGACACTCGAGAAGACGCTCGACGCCGTGCGGGAAGAGGGCGCGGGCGTCGAGATCGAGCCCGTCCTGCGTGAGGGCCAGGCCGCGAGCGTCCTCATCGAGGAGGCGGAAGACGCCGACCTCCTGGTGGTCGGCTCGCGCGGCCACGGCGGCTTCGCAGGGCTCCTGCTCGGCTCGGTGAGCATGGAGTGCGCCCACCACGCGCCGTGCCCGGTTCTGATCGTGCGCGAGCGCGAGAGACGCCGCTGACCAGCCTTCGCGCGCGTGAGCGCCGAGCTCGTGGCCGCGGTCGCCCTCGCGGTCGCATTCGCCCTCACGAACGGCTTCCACGACGCGGCGAACGCCATCGGACCTGTTCGTCCTCTCCGGCGGCCTCGACCGGGTGCGTTGCGGCCATGGCCGGGTACCTCCTCGAGGGCGTCCGGGACCTCGGTGACTGCGAACGCTTCGCATGCCCGCGTCCTCGGTCGCCCCGATATGACCTGCATATCGGGGCTCCCTGCGTCCTTGGCCTGCTCGGCTCTCGCCGGCGAATCATGACCGTACTTCCGGCGGGAAGCACCGTGCTCCCGCGTCCCCGTGGTCACTCGGTAGTTCTCCGAAGGCCGGATCGGCGCTCCTCCTGATGCGAGCGGGCTGGTGCAGGCTGGATCATGGAGGTGTGGCCGAGCCGAAGAGGACCTCGAGGCGGCGGGCGACCAGGTGGATCGTCTGGCTGGTTGCGCTGGCCGCCTTCGTCGTCCTGCTCTTCGTCTTCGGCCGGCTGGTCGAGCCTGGCCAGGGTGAGAAGGAGATCCCCTACTCCGAGTTCATCCAGCTGGTCGACCAGGATAAAGTGGCCTCAGTCACGATCTCGGAGACCGAGATCACGGGGTCGTACACGGAGGGGACGGAGACGGTCGCGTTCGTCAGCTCGCGCCCGCCCGGCATCGACGACACGGCGCTCCTCTCCGACCTTGAAGCCCACAACGTCGAGTTCTCAGGCAAGCCCCCGAGCAACACCGGCGGCATCGTCATCACCATCCTGAGCCTCCTGCTGCCCGTTCTGCTTCTCCTCGGCCTCGGCTTCTACCTGTTCCGTCGGGCGAGCCCGGGCGCGGGAGCGATGAGGTTCGGCCGGTCGCAGGCGAGGATCGTCGACCGGGCCGACCTGCACACGACGTTCGCCGATGCCGCCGGTGTGGACGAGGCGGTCGAGGAGCTGCGCGAGGTCGTCGACTTCCTGCGCTCGCCGCAGCGGTACCGCCGTCTCGGCGGGCGCATCCCGAAGGGTGTCCTGCTCGTCGGCCCCCCGGGAACCGGGAAGACCCTGCTTGCGCGGTGTGGCGCCGGCGAAG
>CAZCIJ010000013.1:14962-23546 GCA_964498265.1 uncultured Gaiellales bacterium
TCTTCGTCGGCGTGGGGGCGGCGCTGGTACGCGACCTGTTCGAGCAGGCGAAGGCGAGCGCGCCGTGCATCGTCTTCATCGACGAGATCGATACGATCGGTCGCTCCCGCGCCGGGGCGGTCCAGGGCCCCGGTGTCCATGAGGAACGTGAGCAGACGCTGGCCCAGCTCCTGGCCGAGATGGACGGTTTCGACCCGTCGGCCGGCGTGATCATCATGGCGGCGACGAACCGGCCCGAGGTGCTCGACCCGGCGCTGCTTCGGCCCGGTCGCTTCGACCGCCAGGTCGTCGTCGATCTTCCCGACCGACGCGGGCGGGCAGCGATCCTTCGTGTCCACGCGCGCGACATCGCGCTCGCGTCCGATGTGGATCTGGACATCTTGGCCGCCCGCACCCCTGGCTTCGCCGGAGCGGAGCTGGCGAACGTGATGAACGAGGCCGCGCTGCTCGCCGCCCGCCGGGGCCGGGACGCCGTCGGGATGGCCGAGCTCGAGGAGGCGATCGACCGGGTCTCGGTGGGTCTCGAGCGGCGCTCGCGGGTTCTCGGGGAGGAGGAGCGCGAGCGCGTCGCCTATCACGAGCTCGGCCATGCGCTCGTGGCGCTCGCCTGCCCGCACGCCGATCCCGTGCATCGGGTGTCGATCGTTCCCCGCGGGGTTGCCGCCCTGGGCGTGACGCAGCAGCTCCCCGCCGAGGACAGGCACCTGATCACTCAGCCCGAGCTCGAGGATCGCCTGACCGTGATGATGGGCGGTCGCGCCGCCGAGCTGCTCGTCTACGGCGAGCTCTCGACCGGCGCCCAGAATGACCTCCAGCAGGCGAACGCGCTCGCGCGCCGCATGGTCGAGGAGTTCGGGATGAGCAAGCTCGGCCCCGTCACGCTCGGCCGGCCGAGCGTGTTCCTTCCCGTCGACGGGCGGCGAGCCGAACCAGTCTCCCAGCATCTCGCGGATACGGCGGACACCGAGGTCGAGCGGCTCCTGAGCGAGGCGGAAGAGCGTGCAGCCACGATCCTCGCTCCTCGGCGGGAGGATCTCGACCGGCTCTCGCAGCTTCTGCTCGAGCGCGAGACGCTCGAGGGGGAGGAGGTGCGAGCAGCCATCGCGCCCGCACGTGGCTCACGTGGCGACGGAGCGAGCGACCCAGCGGGAGGTGCGGCGGTGGGCGACGATGCGCTCGGCGCTTCCGGACGCGATCGACCGGCAGTCGTCGCGCCGAGGGCGTCCTGACGTCCGCTGCCAGGCTTCTCGGCGCCGCTGCGCCGGCGGAGCCCCCCGTGCACTAGGGCAGTCAGGGCGTTCGGCGCCTGAGCGTTGCGGCCCCGAGCACGAGGGCGAGGATCGTGACGCCGAGAGTGATGGCGAGATCGCGCGCGAACGCGCGGTCGAAAGGATCGCCCCCGGTCACGTGGGCGATCGCATCGTACGCGTACGTGAGCGGCATCGCGTAGGACAGGATCTCCAAGCCCCTCGCCATCTCGTCGCGGGAGACGAAGAGCCCGCAGAGCACGAGCTGGGGTAGGACGAGTGCCGGCATGAACTGCACGGCCTGGAACTCGGTCCTCGCGAACGCGCTCACGAAGAGCCCGAGAGACATCCCGAGGATCGCGTTGGCGACGGCCAGCGCCCCCACCGCGACCGGCGAGCCCGCGACGTCGAGGCCGAGACCGCCGAGCGCGACGGTCGAGACGATCGCCGCTTGAATCGCCGCCACGACCCCGAACGCGAGGGCGTAGCCGCAGAGGAGGTCGAGCTTCGCCAGCGGCATCGTCATCAAGCGCTCGAGCGTGCCGGTCGTGCGCTCGCGCAGCATCGTGATCGAGGTGACGACGAACATCGTGATGAAGGGGAAGAGGCCGAGGAGCGGGCCCCCGATGCGATCGAAGACCTGCGGGCTCCCGGCGAAGGCGTACTTGAGCAGGAGCACGAGCATGCAAGGCACGGCAACGATGAGGCCGACGGTGCGCGGATCGCGGCGCAGCTGCTCCAGCACGCGCACGGCCGTGGCAGCCGTGACTCGTGGGCTCACGACTCCCGGTGCTGCTCGACGAGCGCGAGGAACGCCGCGTCCAGCCCGCTCGCCCCCGTTCGACGCCGCAGTTGCTCGGGTGAGCCGGTAGCAAGGACGGCGCCGTCTCGCAGGACGATGAGCTCGTCGCAGCGCTCGGCCTCGTCCATGACGTGACTCGAGACGAGCACCGTGTCGCCGCGCTGCGCAAACTCGTGGAAGAGATCCCACAGGTCACGGCGCAGCACGGGATCGAGCCCCACCGTCGGCTCGTCGAGGACGAGGACGGACGGACGGTTGAGGAGCGCCACCGCCAGCGAGACACGCGCCCGCTGGCCGCCGGAGAGGTGGTCGACGACCTGGTCGGCGTGGTCGGCGAGCGAGACAGCGGAGATGGTCTCCTCGACGCGCCTCCCGGGCGCTCCGAGCACGCGGGCGAAGTAGCGGAGGTTCTCCCCCACGGTCAGATCGCCGTAGACGGACGGGGCCTGCGTCATGTACCCGATCCGGTCGCGCAGCGCGGGCGCGCCCGCCGGCTCGCCGAGCACCCGCGCCGCCCCTGCCGCGATGACCTGTACGCCGACGACAGAGCGCATCAGGGTGGTCTTCCCGCATCCCGACGGCCCGATCAGCCCGGTTACTCTCGCGGTCGCGACCTGACACGAGACGTCGCGCAGGACGAGGCGGCCACCGCGAACGACGCGAAGCGCGTCGAGCACGATGGCTGGGACGGTCACGTGCCCAAGCCTCGAGATTCCTAGCAGGCGCTCGAGCGGGCTTCGGCGCGCCGCTTGAGGTTTCCGAACTGCCGGGTCTGCATGATCCAGTGCGCCGGCTCCCAGAACGCGAGATCGCCGATTGCCTTGAAGAGCCGGGGCTGACCGGTCGCGTAGCCGATCGTCAGGAGGCGCGTACGCCCGCCCGGGAGCTCCTCGAGCAGGAAGCACCAGAGCGAGTCGGTGGAGAAGCGTGGCCGCGGGCCCTCAGGGTCGAAGGGGCGGCCGCGCAGGTCGAACGACGCGCGCAGCGCCAGGAAGCGCTCCGGCTCGACCGCCGCCACGAGGAACCACCCGCTGCCGCTCGGGGTCGACGCGAGCCGGTCGCCGACGGCGATCCGCTGCCATTCGGGGTGGATGCGCTCGGCGCTCGGGACGCCGCCGTTGTCGAGGCGGTCCCAGCTGTACCAGCCGGCGCGATCGCAGCCCATCTGCACGAGCCACGGCCAGACCTGCGACGGCGGCGCGTCGATCGTGACGGCCATCGTCGAGCCGCGCGTGCTGCCGGGAACGAGGTCGGCTCCCGGATACGGCCGCCGCACCTCGTCGAGGGTCGCGCCCCAGTGCAGCAGCCGAGGCCGTACCGTCAGCACGTAGGCACCGACCGCGAGGCCGGCCAGAGCGGCGACTCTGCCAGCGCTCCTCACCACCGGCAGCATAGGGCTAGAATCCCTGGGCAAGTCCAGAGCGGTGCGGTTGCGTTCAACGCCTTCGGTACCCGTTCGTGAGTGGTTGAAGGAGGTGTTTCATGGCAACCGGAACCGTGAAGTGGTTCAGCGACGAGAAGGGCTACGGCTTCATCACGCCCGACGAGGGCACGAAGGATCTCTTCGTCCACCACACGGGGATCGTCGGCGAGGGCTTCAAGTCGCTGCCTGAGGGCGCCAGGGTCGAGTTCGAGCCGCGCCAGGGCCAGAAGGGCCCTCAGGCCGAGAACGTCGTCCTCATCGCCTAGGAGGTTCGTGTCCCGGGCGCCTCGGCGGGCCGCCGGGCGCCCGGGCGACCCAGACGATTGTCAGTCGGGCGAGACGCGACCGGCGAAGACGGGCGAGGTGTAGAGGAGCCCGCGGTTGCAGGCCGTGATCTTCGCGCGGACGCGCGTCTCCTTCCCCGCCCCAGGCAGCTGCACGAGCAGCCTCGTCGAGGTCGGGCAGCTGGTCTCCTTCCCGGCCGGCACGTCCGAGTAGGCGACGAGGACGGTGGCGACGCCGCGCGGACGGATCGTCACCTTCTTGACCGGCCCCTTGGGAACGGGGCCGCCGTGCTTGACCCGTGAGGGCAGCGAGTTCCTGCCCTTGAGCAGGCCGAGGTCCGGATACCCGGAGGTGGTGCACGCCCGACCCGACACGTTGCGGAGCTGGATGCTCAGGGTGATCGTTCCGGCCGCTCCGCTGGCCGCCGCTACGCGGCCGCGGAGCTCCGTCCCCTGACAGCGTCGCGCCTGGCTCGACGACGGCGCGGCCTGGGCAGCCGCCGCCGCAAGGAGCGCCGCGAGAGCGAGGGCGGTGAGGACGGATCGCACGGCAGAGCACTCTAGACGATCGCCTCCGCGGGTCGCACCGCTGGCAAGGGCCCGGTGCGGACGATCGGCTAGCCTCCCGGCCGTGGAGACGATCGTCGTCGGGGTCGACGGGTCGGAGGGCTCGAGGGCGGCGCTGCGCTTCGCCATCGAGGAGGCGCGCCTTCGCAAGGCCAAGCTCCGCGTCGTCCACAGCTGGCTGCTGCCGCTCACCGAGGTCGCGCCCGACCCCTTCCTCCTCGAGTATCCGTCCTACGCCGGTCCCGACCTCCAGGAGCTCGCCCGCAGGCTCGAGGACGCGGCCTGGACCTTGATCGACAGCGAGCTCGAGCGGGCGCTCGGCACGGGCGATCCGGGAATCGAGATCGAGCGCATGCCCTTCGAGGGCGCAGCGGGAGCCGCCCTCGTCGACGTCTCGGAGGACGCGGACCTGCTCGTCGTCGGGACGCGCGGACACGGGGCGCTGCACGGTCTCGTGCTCGGGTCGGTCAGCCACCAGTGCGTCTCGCACGCGGTCTGCCCGGTCGCGATCGTGCCGGCGCCGGATCAGGAATAGCCATCGACAGGCGCCGCGCGATCGCCGTCCTGCACGCACAGCGAGGCCAGGCCGATCGTGGGAGAATGAGGGAGTGCAGCGGCTCGCCGTCGTCGCTCGGCTGAAGCCGGACATGTCCGCGCGGGCAGCGGAGCTGATCGACAGCGGGCCTCCCTTCGATCCAGCGTCGGTGGGGCTCCGACGGCACGAGGTGTACCTGTCGCACGGGGAAGTGGTCTTCGTCTTCGAGGGACCCGAGGTCGAGTGGATCGTGGACGGAATCGTCAACGGCCCGTTTCGATCGCCGGCGTTCGCCGCCTGGGAGTCCCTGCTCGAGGGCCCGCCGAGGCTGGCACGAGTCGCGTACGCCTGGGACCTGGCTGGAAGCCCGTAGGACGAGGCTCGATGGCGCGAGCGGCGCCGGTTCGCGACGTCATCCTCAGAGACGGCCGGACGCTGCGGCTCCGCCCCCCTAGCCGGAGCGACGTCGACCGCGTCGTCTCCTTCTTCCGGCGCCTCTCCAGCCAGAGCCTCCATCGGCGCTTCCACGGTCTTCCCGCGATCACGCCGGCCCTCGTCGAGCCGCTCCTCGACACGGGCGCGGAGCGCGGCGGCCTGCTCGGGACGCTCGTCGAGGAGGGCGAGGAGCGAGTCGTCGCCCTCGCGAGCTGGGCGCGCCTGCACGACCCGGCGTGTGCCGAGGTGGCGTTCGCGGTCGAGGACGCGCTTCAGGGCCGCGGCGTGGGTACGAGGCTCCTCGAGCAGCTCGCCGAGCTCGCCAGCGCGTCGGGCATCGAGACGTTCGTGGCGGAGGTGCTCCCCGAGAACCGGAGCATGCTTGCCGTCTTCACCGACGCGGGCTTCGACGTCGCCCGGCACGTCGAGGGCGGCGGCGTCGAGGTGCGCTTCGCAATCGCGCCCACCGAGGTCTATCGCTCTCGGGTCGACGAGCGCGACCACGTCTCGGTCGTGGCCTCGCTCAGGCCGTTCTTCGCGCCGGAGAGCGTCGCGGTCGTGGGCGCCTCGGCGCGGACGGGGTCGCTCGGCGGGACCGTCTTCCGCAACGTCGTCGAGGCCGGCTATCCGGGCCGCGCCTACCCCGTCAACCGTTCCGGCGCAGCGGTGGCCGGCGTCCGGGGCTACGCGTCGATCGACGACCTCCCCGAGGCTCCGGACATGGCCGTCCTCTGCGTCCCGGCCGCGGTCGTGGTCGACGCGGCGGCCGCAGCGCTGCGCAGGGGAACGCGCGCGCTCTGCGTCATCTCGGCGGGGTTCGCGGAGACGGGGCAGGAGGGCGCCGAGCGCCAGGAGCGTCTCCTTGCGCTCGTCCGCGCCTACGGCGCCCGCCTCCTCGGCCCGAACTGCCTCGGCGTCGCCGTCGCGGCCGCGAGCCTGAACGCCACGTTCGCGCGGGAGGCGTTCCCGCCCGGCCCGATCGGCTTCGTCTCTCAGAGCGGCGCGCTCGGTCTCGCTCTCCTCGAGGCGGCAGAGAGCCGCGCGCTGGGCTTCTCGGCGTTCGTGTCGATCGGCAACAAGGCTGACGTGTCGTCGAACGACGTCCTCGAGTACTGGGAGGACGACCCCTCCACCGAGGTGGTGCTGCTCTACCTCGAGTCCTTCGGCAACCCGCGGAAGTTCGCGCGGCTGGCTCGACGCGTGGCCCGCAGCAAGCCGTTGCTGGCGGTGAAGGCGGGACGGTCGATCGCCGGAGCCCGGGCGGCGACCTCGCACACCGCCGCGATCGCCGGCTCCGAGGCGGCCGTGAACGCCGTCTTCCACCAGAGCGGCGTCCTGCGCGCCGGCACGCTCGACGAGCTCCTCGACGTGGCCGCGCTCTACTCGTCCGGGGCTGCTCCCCGCGGCCGCCGCGTGGCCGTGCTCACGAACGCGGGCGGGCTCGGCATCCTCTGCGCGGACGCGTGCGAGGCTGCCGGGCTCGAGCTGCCGCCGCTGACCGAGGAGACGGCTGCGGCCCTTCGCGGCTCGCTTCCCGCAGAGGCTGGGCTCGGCAACCCCGTCGACATGCTCGGGTCGGCGACCGCCGACACGTACGCGGAGACGCTGCCGCTGCTCCTCGCCGATCCGGGGATCGACGCCGTCGTCGCCCTGTTCGTGCCCGCTGCGGCCGTCGAGCCGGCGGAGGTCGCCGCGGCGATCCGGCAGGCGGTCGCGCTGTCCGGAGGCGCGAAGCCGACGCTCGCCGTCGTCATGAGCGCCGAGGGCATCCCGGCGGCCCTCCGCGAGCGCGTCGCAGGGCTCGCCGCCTTCCCCTACCCGGAGTCGGCGGCGCGCGCCCTCGGACGAGCCGCCGAGCGGGCCGACTGGCTGCGGCGCCCGGCCGGCTCCGTACCCGCCGTGGCGGTCGACCACCATGCCGGGCGCCGCGTGGTCGAGCGAGCGCTGGCCGGGGCCGACGACGCCTGGCTCTCCGCCGACGAGGCGCGCGCGCTGCTCTCCGCCTACGGGGTGGCGCTGGTCGCCGAGCGGGTGGCGGCGACCGCCGAGGAGGCGGCGGCCGTCGCCTCGGCCCTCGGCCTTCCCGCGGTCGTGAAGACCGCCGTGCCTGGGGCGCACAAATCGGACGTCGGCGGGGTCGAGCTCGACCTCGAGAGCGTCGGCGCAGTCCGTTCGGCCGCGGAGCGGGTCCGCCCGCCCGTCATCGTGCAGCCCATGGTGTCCGGGGGCACCGAGCTCCTCGCCGGCCTCGTCCAGGATCCCGTCTTCGGGCCTCTGATCGCCTTCGGGCCGGGCGGGCGGCTGGCCGAGCTGATCGGCGAGGCCGGGTTCCGGGTGGCGCCGCTGACCGACGCGGACGCCGAGGAGCTCGTTCTCGGCGGCAAGGCCGGGCGGCTTGTGCGCGGCTTCCGAGGAGCGCCGCCTGCGGATCCCGACCCGCTCCTGGACGTCCTGCACCGGCTCTCGCGCCTCGGTGAGGATCTCCCGGAGGTCGTCGAGCTCGATCTCAACCCTCTGCTCGCCTTCCCGGACAGATGCGTGGCGGTCGACGCACGCGTGCGCGTGCGTACGCCGCAGCTGCAGGCGACGCCGAAGACGTGGTGAGCCCCCTGTCCGCGTCCAGGATGGTGACCCGAGCCCGAAGCAGCGATGATACGGGACCGA
Source organism: uncultured Gaiellales bacterium (assembly GCA_964498265.1). Classification (GTDB taxonomy): domain Bacteria; phylum Actinomycetota; class Thermoleophilia; order Gaiellales; family Gaiellaceae; genus CAZCIJ01. Next base: position 22,920 of record CAZCIJ010000013.1, read on the forward strand.
TGGGGATCTTCGACACGGTGATCTGCGGCGTGGATGCCTCCGACGAGGGCCTGGAGGCGGCTCGCCAGGCGGCACAGCTCCTCGCGCCCGGGGGCCGGCTCCTCCTCGTCGCCGTTGCCGAGCTCGAGGTCGCCGCCCAGGCGGGCTTCGCTGCGACGGTGGTGGCGCAGGAGCTGGAGCAGGAGGCCCGGGAGGCCCTCGACCGGGCCGGGCGCGAGGTCGCGAGCCTTCGAGCCTCGGCCGAGACCCGCCTTCTGTCCGGACCGGTGCCAGCGACGCTGCTTGGCGAGACGAACGAGCAGGACGCGACGCTGCTCGTCCTCGGGACCCACGGCCACGGACGTGCGAGCGGCATCCTGCTCGCGCGAGCCTCGACCTCGTTGCTCCACGACGCGTCCTGCGCGGTGCTGGTCGCGCGTAGCCCTCGGGGCGAGCGCCCGTTCCCGTCGCGCATCGTCTGCGGGCTCGACGGGTCGCCCGAGAGCGAGGCGGCGGTCGCCGCGGCGCGAGATCTCGCGAAGCGGCTTGGGTCCTCGATCCGGCTCGTCGTCGCCGAGGGAGGAAGGTCAGTCGACACGTCCGCCATCCGCCGCGCGTACCCCGAGGTCGAGGTAGCCGACGGAAAGC
>CAZCIJ010000014.1:0-23013 GCA_964498265.1 uncultured Gaiellales bacterium
CGTCGCGGCTGATCCGGTCGCGTTCGACGCTGACGCCGCGTTCGTAGGCGAGGTCGCCGCCGCTTGTTGCGATCGTACGGGCGTCCGTGTCGATCGTCTTGGCTTCGGACTCGAGCACCTCGACGCCTCGAGCGCGCAGCCGGCGCAGGTCGATGCAAACCTGCTCGGGGCGGCGTGCGCCGGTCAGCACCCAGAGGAACGAGGGCGCGAAGCAGTAGCTCGGCTCGCGGGTGACCAGGACCACGCGATCGGCCGCGTCGAGGCGCCTGCGCAGCCGGCGCGCGGCGACGAGGCCGCCTGTGCCGCCGCCGACGATCACGACCGTGTGCGCGCCCATCGCCAGAAACCCACCACCTTGTCGGCCCACAGCGTCCACTCGGTCAGCTCCTCCAGCGAGGAGCGCCGCGCCCCTCGCACAAGAGCTCGTCGTGCACGCCGCGCGCGTCGAGACAGCTGCCGCAGCAGCCGATCTCGGCGCCACGGTGGGCGCACGCCTTGATCATCCGCTCCACGTTGTAGGCGCCGGTCGGCGTCTGCTGACCGGCGAGGGTACACGAAACCCCATCGCCGAAGAGAAATACCCGCACCTCGACGCCGTTGCGCTTTGCGAGCGCCCCCTCTCGCCCAGCCCGACGGGGCCATTGGCTGACGCGACGCTGCGTTGCGTTAGCCGGTGATCGTGGCGCCGAGGAGGTAGACGTTGAGGGTGATGATGATGGTCGCGATCACGCACGCGGTCAGCGTGGTGAGGCGGCGGTTGACGAAGGTTCCCATGATGGTGCGGCGGCTGGTGAGCAGGATCATGGGCACGAGCGCGAACGGGATCCCGAAGGAGAGCACGACCTGGGAGACGACGAGCGTGTCCGTGGTTGGGAGGCCGAGGGCGAGGACGATGAGCGATGGGGCCATCGTGATCGCTCGTCGCGCGAACAGCGGGATGCGGCGGCGCACGAACCCTTGCATGACGACCTGGCCGGCGTAGGTGCCGACGCTTGAGGATGAGAGCCCGGATGCAAGCAGGGCGATCGCGAACGCGAGCGCGGCGCCGCCGCCGACGAGCTGATCGAGTCCTGTGTGGGCGGCTTCGATCGAGTCGACGTCGGTCCGCCCGAGCTTGTTGAAGAGTGACGCGGCGATGACGAGCATGGTGAGGTTGATGAGTCCCGCGAGTCCCATGGCGATGGCGACGTCGAGGCGCTGGAAGCGAAGCAGCAGACGCCGGTCGCGGTCGCTGCGGGCGCGGATGCGGTTCTGCGTGAGGGCGGAGTGGAGGTAGACGACGTGGGGCATGACGGTGGCGCCGATGATTCCGACCGCGAGCAGCACGCTGTCGGACCCGGCGAAGCTGGGGATGAGGCCCTCGGCCGCCCCGCCCGCGCTGCCTCCGACGGCGATCAGGTCGTAGAGGAAGCCGAGGAGCACGATCCCGAGCAGCCCGATGATCGCCAGCTCGAAGCGGCGGTAGCCACGCTGCTCGAGCGCGAGGATCACGAACGCGACGACGGCCGTGATCAGCCCCGCAGGGAAGAGGGGCACGCCGAAGAGCAGGTTGAGGCCGACCGCGGCTCCGACGAATTCGGCGAGATCGGTCGCCATCGCGATCGCCTCGGCCTGGAGCCAGAGCAGCCGTGAGACCGGGCGGGGGAAGTGGTCGCGGCAGAGCTCGGGCAGGTTCTTCCCGGTCACGACGCCTGTCTTGGCGGAGAGGTACTGGACGAGCATGGCCATGAGGTTGGCCAGCACGATCACCCAGACGAGCGTGTAGCCGAAACGCGCGCCGCTCTCGATGTTGGTGGCGAAGTTGCCCGGGTCGATGTAGGCGACGGCCGCGACGAACGCCGGGCCCAGCGCAGCGGCCAGCCGCCGTGCCCGACGCTGCGACCGCAGGGCCGCGACCGAGACGTCCGGCCCCGCCGCCTCGACGGCGAGCTCGGGCTCTAGTGCCGTCTCCCGGCGCATAAAAGTGAGTCTAATCAAATTTAGCTTTTGCATATGCGAAGATATGATTTTTACGTCCCGACGTCGCCGATGGGCGCCGTCTCTGACCTCGATCCTCTGGACGCTCCCGTCGTCGGAAGTGTCGTCGTGGTGTCTGCTCCCCTCCTGCTGACCGCCGTCCGGGCGTCGTCGACCGTGCCGTGCGAGTGGCCGGCGTCGGCGTGCTCCTCTTCGGATCTGGCCTTCCGCCGTCGTCGTTGGCTGGTCGCTGCGGCTGGCCCTGCCGCGGTTTCGGTGGCGGCGCTCTCGTCGCCGCTGCCGCCGCGGCCGGCGGCCGCAAGCGCGGGCGGCAAGACCGGCGAGCACGCTCGCCGTGCGTGTTCGTGCTAGCTCAGAGACCGCGAGCACGACCCTCGCCGCAATGAACGCGAGCGCCGCCAGCGGCAGCCGCAGCAGCAGACCGACTGCGAACGGGCTCAGGTTCCCGCGCTCGAGCAACAGCCGGACGGGCGGGCGAGTGAGACGTGGATTCGAGCCTGGACGCGACCTGTCCAGCGCCGTCCGGGTTGACGCCGTAGGCCGGGAACACTTATGTTTTCGTCATGGCGAAGATGGCTTTGAGTAGACGGCAACTCATTGGTTTGGGGGCGCCAGTTCTGGTTTCGCTGCCTGTTATCAAGTACGCGGTCGGCGAGGCGTCGTCTCAGAGCGGGACTCTGGGCCTGACGCCGCTTGGGGAGGACCTCGACCCGCACGATCACACGCATGCGGCCATGATCGGCGCCGAGGTCCCAGCGCCGGGGGGCCCGCACGACCTCGACGAGTTGCTCTACCCGCCGCCGCCGCTTCCGTCGGAGCCTGGACGCGTCCGCGAGTACGACGTGGTGGCTGTCGACCGGGAGCTCGAGGTTGCGCCTGGGGTCATGTTCCCGGCCTGGACGTACAACGGCACCGTTCCGGGCCCGATCATCCGTGCGACTGAGGGCGATCTCCTGCGGGTGAACTTCACGAACTCGGGCTCGCACCCGCACACGATGCACTTCCACGGCATCCACCCGGCGGACATGGACGGGGTGTTCGAGATCGTGGACGTCGGCGAGTCGTTCACGTACGAGTTTCCGGCCCGCCCGGCGGGCTTCCACGTCTACCACTGCCACGCCACGCCGCTGAAGAAGCACATCCACAAGGGGCTGTACGGCGCGTTCATCGTCGATCCACCGGAGCCGCGCCCGCCGGCGCAGGAGCTGGTGATGGTGATGAACGGGTTCGACACGGACGGCGACGGGGGCAACAACTTCTACACGGTCAACGGCAGGTCGTTCTACTACGCGAAGTACCCGATCCGGGTGCGTCGCTCGCAGACGGTCCGGATCTATCTCGCGAACATGACCGAGTTCGACCTCGTCAACTCGTTCCATCTGCATGCTGATCTCTTCCGCTACTACCCGACGGGGACGCGGGATGCGTTCGAGTACACGGACACGGTGATGCAGTGTCAGGGGCAGCGCGGGATCATCGAGATCGACTTCGAGAACACGGGCGTGTTCATGTTCCACGCGCACCAGTCGGAGTTCGCCGAGCTCGGCTGGATGGGGTTCTTCAACGTGGTGGAGTGAGGCGGTGGAGTCGTCGTCCGTCGAGACCCGTGCGCCGGCTCGCCGGCTGCGACCGATCCGCTGGCGTCTGTGGGCGCTCGTTCCGATCGTGCTGCTCGTCGCCGCGGTCTCGGTGTTCTCGGCGGCGGGAGGGTCGCTCGTGGATCTGGTGGGGAGGAACCCGCCCCCGGCGGACGAGTTCGACATCACGCGGGTGGAGTTCAAGCCGGGCGAGATCCGGGTCAACGTGCGCAATCCGCAGCAGGACGACCTGACGATCGCGGCCGTGACCGTCGACGACGCGATCGTGCCCTTCGAGCTCGACGGGCCGCAGACGCTGGGGCGGCTGGGTGGGAGCACGATCGTCGTTCCCTTCTTCTGGGTGGAGGACGACCCGTACACGATCGGTGTGACGAGCTCGTCGGGGATCGAGACGGCGGTCGAGGTCCCGGCGGCCGTCGAGACGCGGGGGGTGACGGGGGAGGGGTTCCTGGGCTATGCGATCATCGGCTTCCTCGTCGGTGTGGTACCGGTGGCGCTCGGGCTCGCCTGGTTGCCCTCGCTGCGCCGCGCCGATCGCCGCTGGATCGCGGCCTTCATGGCGCTGACGGCGGGGCTCTTGACCTTCCTCGCCTTCGACGCGCTCTCCGAAGCGCTGGAGCTGCAGGCGGCGCTGCCGGGGGCGCTTCAGGGGGTGGGGCTGATCGTGCTCGGCGTGGCCGCGAGCTACCTGGCGCTGGCCTGGGTTGGCCAGTGGCTCTCGCGGCGCGGCGAGGAGAGGGAGGCGTCCGGCTCGGGGCTCGTCGCCGGCGCGGCGCTGTCGCTGCTGGTGGCGATCGGCATCGGGCTGCACAACCTGGGCGAGGGGCTTGCGATCGGGTCGTCGTTCGCGCTGGGCGAGCTTGCGCTGGGCTCCTTCCTCATCGTGGGCTTCATGGTGCACAACATCACGGAGGGGCTGGGGATCGCGGCGCCGATCGCCCGCAGCCGCGTGAGCGTCGGCCGTCTCGTCGCGCTGTGCCTCATCGCGGGGGCGCCGGCGATCGTGGGCGCGTGGATCGGGGGCTTCCTGACGAACGAGGTCGTTGGCGTGCTCTTCTTCGCGATCGCGGTCGGCGCTGCGCTACAGGTCGTCGTCGAGGTCGGCCGCTACGTGCACGAGCGCACGCCGGGCGGGCTCATGTCCGGCTATGCGGTGGGCGGCTTTCTCGCGGGCCTGATCATCATGTACCTCACGGGGCTGCTCATCTGATGGCGGTGGCGCTCGAGCGAGCCGCGGTCGTGCTGGTCGTCTCGACCGCCGTCGACCGTGCCGGTCGCAGCAGCGGGGAGGCCTCGCGATGACGGGGGAGCTCTCGGAGGCCATCCAGGACTACCTGAAGGCGATCTACAAGCTCGAGCGGGACGAGGGCAAGGCGACGACGTCCAAGATCGCACGCTCGATGAGGGTGGCGCCGTCGACGGCGACCGCGATGCTGAAGAAGCTCGCCGTGCTGGGCCTCGTCGACCACACCCGCTACCGGGGGGTCGTGCTCACCGAGCAGGGAGAGCGCGTCGCGCTGGAGGTCATCCGTCACCACAGGCTGCTCGAGCAGTACCTGGCCGAGACGCTCGGCCTGCCGCTGGACGAGCTGCACGCCGAGGCCGACCGCCTCGAGCACGCGCTCTCCGAGGAGCTCGAGACGAGGATCGACGAGCAGCTCGGCTACCCCACGCACGATCCACACGGTGACCCGATCCCGAACGCTGATCTCGAGGTCGACGACCGCGAGCTGCGCGTGCTCGCCGATCTCGAGCCGGGAGAGCAGGCGACCGTCCGGCGGGTTCCCGACGAGAGCTCAGAGGTGCTCCGCTACCTGGCGGAGATCGGCCTGGTTCCCGGCAGACGGGTCGTGCTCCGCCACGCTGCCCCCTTCGGTGGTCCCCTCACGCTCACGTTCGAGGATGTCGAGCTCGCCATCGCTCGGGAGCTGGCAGCGGAGATCGGGGTCGCGTAGGCGGCCGCGAACGGCGAGCGGTCCCCCGCGGCTGCTCTTCGGCGACGTGCGACCCGGTCCTCACGCCAGATGAGGGCACGACTTCTGATCGCCCTCCTTGGCGCTGGTGTGACGACCGTGGACGGGCATTGATAGGCGCTCGACGCGCCGCCGGCTGTCGAGGAGAATCGGGGCATTGAGGGCAGTCGCGTGAGCAGGGTGCTCGTCACGTTCGCGATCGGTTCCCATCGGGAGCTGCTGGAGATCGCGCTCCCGTCGTTCCGCCGGTTCGCGGACCTGCACGGCTACGACCTGCTCGTGGCGGAACTGAAGCAGCCGTTGCGCCGACCGGCGTCGTGGCTGAAGCTACCGGTGTTGAAGGACGCGCTGACCGAGCACGAGGAAGCCGTTTGGCTCGACGCCGACATCGTCGTCGTCGACCCCGCGGACGACTTTCCCGTTCCGCCCTCGGCGTGGCAGGCCCTGGTCGTGCATGCGACCCAGGCCGGTGAAGTCCCGAATCTCGGCGTGTGGGTGGTGCGCCGGCCGATGCTTGCGGTGCTCGACCGGATGTGGCAGATGACCGGCTATATCCATCACGTCTGGTGGGAGCAGGCCGCGCTGACCGAGCTGATGGGCTACCGGGGCCGGCCTTCGAGGCTCGTTCAGCCGACAGAGCTCTACGAGCGCACCTGCTTCCTCGACGCAGGTTGGAACGTCCATGTCTGGGATCGCGCGAAGGCAGAGCACGAGCGGATCATGCACGCGACGATGTACGCCGACCGTGCCGCGGTGATGCGTGACTGGGCGAAGAACGCGGAGGCCGTGTCGTGACCGCTGCGGAAGGGTACCCGGCCCCGGTGCCCGTTCTTCAACGGACTGACGAGTTCGACCAGCTGCTGGCCTTGTATCGGGCGCGCCGCCCGACGCGGGTGCTCGAGGTGGGCAGCTACGAAGGCGGCACGCTCTACCACTGGCTCGTCGCAGCACGGCCCGGCGCCGTTGTCGTATCGATCGACAATCACTCGATGGGGAGCGACAACCGGCACCTTTACGCGGAGTGGGCGCCGGCCGGGGTGAGCGTGCACGCGATCGTCGGGGACAGCCGCGCGGAGGAGACCAGGACAGCAGCGCGGCTGCTGGGCCCCTACGACTGGGTGTTCATCGACGCCGACCACAGCTACGCGGCCGTTGCCGCTGACTGGGCCTCCTACGGGCAGATGTGCGCGCCCGGCGCGGTCATTGCGCTCCACGACATCCTGCCGGCGAGTGCCGCGTACCCGGAGATCCAGGTGTCACGGCTGTGGGCTGAGATCAAGGTCGACCACACGACGACGGAGTTCATCGCCGACCGGGCAGCACCTTGGGGCGGGATCGGAGTCGTGTTCCTCGGTGCCTCGGAGACCGTCGTTCGCGCATGAGGGGGAGGGCGCTCGTGACTGGCGGGGCCGGGTTCATCGGCAGCCACTTGTGCGAGCGGTTGCTGGTCGAGGGCTGGGACGTCGTCGCCCTCGACGATCTGTCGACGGGCCGGATAGCGAACGTGGCGCATCTGGATGGCCATCCTCGTTTTCGCCTCGTCCGGGGCAGCGTGCTCTCGCCGTGCCTCGTGGAGGAACTCGTGGCGGACAGTGACGCCGTCTACCATCTGGCGGGCTCGGTCGGGGTTCGGCTGGTGCTGGCGAGGCCGTCCGGCTGCTGGATCACGAACACGCGGGGCACGGCCCACGTGCTGGACAGTTCCAGCCGGCGCGGGAAGCGAGTGCTTCTGGTCTCGTCGTCGGAGGTCTACGGGAACCCGCCTCACGAGCGCGAGCTTGCCGAGACGGACGGCAGGTCGGAGCCCGCTGCGGGGGGAGGACGGTGGGTCTATGCGGAGAGCAAGCTCTACGGCGAGTCGCTGGCACTTGCCTGGCACAGATCGCGGCGGCTGGATTGCGTGATCGTGCGTCTTTTCAACATCTCCGGCTCCCGTCAGCGCGGCATGTACGGGATGGTTCTTCCAGCCTTCGTGGACCGCGCTCTCTCGAGCCGGGCGCTCGAGGTATACGGCGATGGCACGCAAGTCCGCTGCTTCTGTCATGTGCACGACGCGGTCGAGGCTCTGATCAGGCTCATGGGCGCCAGGGCTGTCACCGGTGAGGTATTCAACGTCGGGTCTCAAGAGGCGATTCAGATCCGTGACCTGGCTGCGCGCGTGGTCGCACGGACCGGAAGCGCCTCTGGGATCACCCTCGTCGCGTACCGAGACGCCTACGGCGCGGGGTTCGAGGATGTGCGCCACCGGTCGCCGTCTCTGGCAAGGATCGCTGCGGTCATCGGGTGGAAGCCATCCCGGAGCCTCGACGAGACGGTGGACGATGTCATCCGCGACTTCCAGCCTCGGGTCGCCGGCGGTGGCGGTGTGCGTCTCTGCCGCATCGGCTGACGCGCCCGCTCCTACCCTGCGATCATCGCTCTGTGACCGGGCCTCTCGGCGTGCTGTGGGAAGGATCCTTCTTCGTCCACCACAGCCTGGCCAACGTCAACTGCGAGGTCGCTGTGCTCCTTGCGGGGCGCGACGGGATCGACCTTGGCCTCGTCCCGTACGAGCGGCATTGCTTCAGTGACGACGTCGACCCCCGATACCGGGCGATCGCGTGCAGGCTCGGTCGGCGTCCGGCCCGCGTCCACTGCCACGTCCGGCACCGCTGGCCACCGGACTTCACCCGGCCCGATGAGGGTGCGTTCGTCCTCGTCCAGCCATGGGAGTACGGCTGGGCGCCGGTGTCGTGGGTCGAGGCCGTCGCCGAGACCGTGGACGAGGTGTGGGCGTATTCGACCTTCGTTCGCGACGTCTACGTTCGGAGCGGCGTGGAGCCGGGCAAGGTGCGGGTCGTCCCGCTGGGGTTCAATCCCGAGCGCTTCAACCCGGGGATCGAGCCCTTGCCGCTGGGGACCGAGAAGTCGTTTCGGTTCCTCTTCGTCGGGGGTGCGATCGAGCGGAAGGGGTTCGACGTGCTCCTGCGCGCGTACACCCGGGAGTTCACGGCGGACGACGACGTGTGCCTGGTCGTGAAGGACTTCTTCTACGGGGGCTCGGGTGGGGAGCTCGTCCGGGCTCTGCGAAGGGACGAGCGCGCGCCGGAGATCCTCTATGGCTACGGCTCCATGGACCCGACGCGGCTCGGCGGGCTCTTCACCGCGTGCGACTGCTACGTGCAGCCGTACCGAGGCGAGGGGTTCGGACTGCCGATTCTCGAGGCGATGGCCTGCGGGCTTCCGGTCATCGTCACGGGGAGGGGAGCGGCGCTCGACTACTGCACCGAGCAGACGGCGTACCTCGTGCCTGCGAAGGAGACGCTCTTCCCCACCGGGGAATGGCCGCCTGAGCTGCCGACGGTGCGGCCGGCCACGTGGTTCGAGCCCGATCTCGCTGCCCTGCGGCGCCTCATGCGGCACGCCTTCGAACACCGGGGGGAGGGGAGGCGCAAGGGCGCCTTGGCGTGCGCGCATGTGCACGGGTGCTACGCGTGGTCGCGCACCGTCGAGGAGATGGTGCCTCGTCTCGAGCGCTTCGGCGCCGGCGCCTGACGGAAACGGTCGACCCACCGCTCGTTGACGCCGCCGGCCTGGCGAGTGAGCGATCTCGGCCTGAGCCGCAGGTCGGGCGGAACCTCGACGCCGACCTCGGCGAGAACGCGGCGCGCCGTTCCCTCGTAGTCGTCGGCCAGCTCCTCGTACCAGACGTGCACCGGCTCCACCCCCGCGGTGGAGAACAGGCTGCGCCAGGTTCCCTCCGCGTCCTCGATCTCCCGAAGGCGGGCGGCGATCGCGGCGCGGTCGAACCGAGGCCGGCGCGGCCTCAGAGGAGGGTCTTCGCCGGTCTGCGACCAGAGGCCGGTCTGGCGGGCGATCTCGAACGACACGGCTTGGTGGATCCTGTCTCGCCGTCTGATCCAGACGCAGCGAGGGTTCGGGAACGTCCCGTCGAGGAGCTGCTCCCCAAGCGTGGCCAGCTGGTGCACCATGATCTTGGTGGCGAAGACGCCGTTCGGCGTCGAGGTCCGCTCGAACAGCTCGGCGAGATACGCGTCGAGGTCGCCGTCGCCGTTCCAGCGGCCTGACAAGGTGCGACGCAGTCCGGCGTCGAAGTGCTCCTCCGGGTGGCCGGCGAGGCCGGTGGACGCCAGCGCGTCGCAGAGGAGGCTGCTCCCGCAGCGCGGCGTCGCGCAGACGAGAAGCGAAAGGCGCGGCCGGAAGTCGGAAACGACGGCTTGGGTGCGGCGCGTCAATCGCTGCTTTGCGTGTGGCGCTCGCTCGACGTCCGCGACGAGCGCCTGCATAGACGAGCGGAACCGCCCCATGTCGTAGCGGCTCGCGAGGCGGCGGCTCTCCGCGCCCATCCGCCGACGCAGCTCTACCGACTCGATCAGCCGGCCGAGATGCCTCGCAACCTGTCCCGGCTCCATCGCCAGGAAGCCGTTGCCGTCGTGAGCGACCAGCTCCGGCAGCCCACCCTTCGGCTCGCCAACCATCGGCAGCCCGGCCGCCAGCATCTCGAGCACAGCGAGTGAGCAGCACTCCTGGTGGCTCTCGGTGAGGTGCAGGCCGATATCCGCGTCATTGAGGAAGCGCGGAAGCTCAGCCGAGGAGACAGCGCCGACGAAGCGCACCCTGTCCGCAAGTCCGCGCTGCGCGATCTCGGGCTCGAGCTCGTAGCGGCGGCCGCCGAAGCCGGCGATCAGCAACCGCGCGCGGTCGAGCGGGGGCAGGTAGTCGAGGAGGCGCCTGGGAAACTTGCCCGCGTCGAGCCGCGTCACCATCGCGATCGTCACCGCCCGGCGGGCTCGTCTCGGCGTCGCGGCGTCGAAGCGCCCCAGATCGATACCGTTCGGAATCAGCGTCAGCCGGTCGGGGGGGAGGTGCGACTGCGACCGGCGCTGGAACTCCGAGACGGCGACGTAGGCGTCGTAGGCGAAGGGCATCGGCAGCGGGCCGTGACCCACGCAGACCCATCGCTCGTCACCGATCCGGACGGCATGATCGAGGATTGGATAGTTCCACCAGTGGTGGAGCACGACCGAGGGCTGCGTCTGCCGTAGCAACGTTGCCAGCGCTCCGGCAGACGGAACGGTTACGACGTCCACGCCGGCCGCGGCCAACTCACGACGCAGGCCCTGTCCACCGTAAGCGGCCGGCTCCGCGCATGCGACAAGCTGGGGCCGCCCGGCGAGGGCAAGGACCCCGTCGACGAGGGCGCGGCCGCCCCCGCCTTCCAGTGTCGGGATGAGGCTGAGGATCAGACCTGGACCGAACTCCCCCCGTAGCGGCTCCTGTCGGCGCCGATAGCGGCTCGGCAGACGCCGCTCCAGCTGGAGGCGGCGCGCCTGCTCGCTGCCTAGTCGCTCGGCCACGGCGGCGTACGCGCGCCCAGCCTTGCGCGGCCGGCCAGCCCGCGCGTGCGTCAGCCCGAGATTCACGAGCGCAACGAGGTTCGACCGGCGGATCTCGAGCGCGGTCTCGAGAGCCCGTGTTGCTACTTCGAGGTTCCCGCGGCGCAGATGAATCACGCCGAGGGCGGACCACGCCTCCGAGGAGCCACGATAGCGAACGAGCAGTCCTTCGACGAGTTGCTCCGCCGCGTCGAGATGGCCTCGGTCGATGAGCAGGCCGGCGAGGTTGACCGTTGCCGAAGGACTGCCGGGGGCGAGATCGAGCGCCGCTCGATAGGCTCCTTCCGCATCTGCCGCCTGGCCGAGGTCCTCGTAGGCGAGGCCGAGACTCTCCAAGACGTCGGCGCGGTCGTAGGCGACGCACTCGTCGCGCGGGTTGGAGCGAAGCGCCTCGAGCAGCAGAGGCACGCTCTCCGCGGCGCCGCCGAGCTCGAGCAAGGCTGAGGCCAGGTAGAAGCTCGCCTGGTCATGGTCGCCGAGAGCTCGCGCTCGCCGGAAGGCGTCGGCTGCCGCCGGAAGGTCCCCCGCCTCGAGGAGAAGCACGCCGAGCTCGACACACGGGCGTGAAAGGGCGGGATGCTCGCGCGCATGCTGGCAGGCCAGGCGACGATACCGGTCCGACTTGTCCCGGTCGAAGCGCAGGAATCCGTAATGGTGGATGGGCACGTCGCCCCGGCCGACGCGCCCACCGCTCGCCAGGACGGAGGGCTCGATCGTCTGGTGCACCCGGCCCCAGTACGCGTACTCCTCCCGCCGGCGGAAGAGCCGCGTCGGCTGGCTCAGGACATACCCTGTGCCCCCGCGGCTCAGCGGGTGGCGAGGGTCCGCCGGTCGCCATTTCGCGAACCGCCACTCGTACTGGTAGTTCCAGACAGGAAATCGATAGGCGTCGAACTCGCCCGAGAAGGCGAGCTCGCGGATCCGGTGCGACGATTCCGGGTCGAGCACCTCGTCGGCGTCGAGCGCAAGGACCCAGTCGCCGCGCGCGTGCGCGACAGGCAGATCGTGGGCGGCCCCGAGGTCGCCCGGCCACTCGGCTTCGATCACGCGGGCCCCACACGCGCGAGCGACGGCGAGCGTTCCGTCGCTCGATCCCGTGTCGACCACCACGACCTCGTCCACGACCGGCTGGGCGCTCGCGATCGCGTCGCCCAGCATCGACTCCTCGTTCCGAGCGACGATGCAGAGCGAGACGCTCAAACGACTTCCTCAACCTCGCTCGCCGGTCGCCCCCCGGACGGCTTACGGGTCCGAGAGCGCGAGCCGGCCCCCGCGGACCCGCTCGGTGATCGGAAGGGCGCTCGTCAGCGTCCCGGAGAAGATGCTCGACCACATGAACCCGCTGACGTCCGCGTCCGTCGTCTCAGCCGCTCCGATGACGACGGCGAGGAGCCGCTGCTCCCGCTCGGGCAAGCTCTTGGCCCACGTCTCGAGCTTCCCGGCGAAGGCTTGGATCTCCTCGTCCGAATACGGTCCGGATGTCTCCACCATCGCGTCCCCCTTTCCTGCAGTGGCTCGGCCGGATACCCGTCTACGACCTCCAGACCGTAACAGGCCAGTGTGCAACAGGAGATCTCGAGCCCTTGCTCGATCAGCGCTTGGCCTACGAGAACGCGAGCCGGCCCCCGCGGACCCGCTCGGTGATCGGAAGGGCGCTCGTCAGCGTCCCGGAGAAGATGCTCGACCACATGAACCCGCTGACGTCCGCGTCCGTCGTCTCAGCCGCTCCGATGACGACGGCGAGGAGCCGCTGCTCCCGCTCGGGCAAGCTCTTGGCCCACGTCTCGAGCTTCCCGGCGAAGGCTTGGATCTCCTCGTCCGAATACGGTCCGGATGTCTCCACCATGACTTCCCTCCCTTCGCGCGCTTGCTCGTCAGGCGTCTGCCACGACCACCGAGGCCGTTCGCAGCAACACCTCTTTGTCGGGCCAGCTTACCCCACGTTGGCAGAATCCCACCGGGCCGGTTCCTCCACACCGGCAGGCGCTGCTGGTGCCGTCACAACGACGGTTCAGAGGGGTTCCGCTCGTCGAGCTCGACGAAGCCGAGTGCGAGAAACCGCTCGAGGGTCGCGATGGTGGCGGCCAGGGCGTCGACTCACGCCACCCTAGGCCTTTGAATGCTTTGGTAACCTGCGGCACTTACGGACTCGGAGGGCGGAGAGATGGCTGAGCAGGCTCGGCAAGTCGCACGTATTAGGCTCACCGAGGAACAGCGCAGAGGCGTTGTTCGCGATCTAGGCGGGGAACTCGAGCAGGTCCCAGACACGATCGAGGTCGTTCGGAAGCATGAGTCAGAGATCGACGACGTCTCGGGCTACGCCCTGTTCTACTTCATGGTTCCGACCGTGCAGGCGGAAACGTATACGCCTTCGAAGAAGGAGCAGCTGCGCGACACGCAGGAGTTCTACGATCATTGAGACCTCGGCGGACACCAGGCTGTGACGCAGTAGGCTTGTTTCGTTGCGCTCGGGCGCTCCTCGGTGCTCAGGTTGCGGGCGGGACGGCGAGGCGCACGGGCAGGATGTTGGCCGAAAGCGCCCTGAGGATCGCCTTCACCTGGAACACCGTGAGCTCGGGGTGCTTCCCGAGGATCTTCGCGACCAGACCTGTCACGTGTGGAGCGGCGAAGCTGTTCCCCGTCGCAGTGATCGAGCCTCCGCCCTTCCATGCGACCCGCACGTCGATGCCGGGAGCGCCGAACTCGACCGGCGGATCGGGATTGTAGTAGATCCGGTAGGGGTCGACGACCTCGTGTGCGGCGACTGAGATGACAGCCGCGTACAGGGAAGGGGCGCTGGCGATGGGCATGTTGTTCGCCGCGGTCACGAGCACGACGTTGCGGAAGTAGGCGCTGTCGGCGAGCTCGTGGAACATGCCGAAGAGGTCTTCGCGCGTCGATCCCAGGCTCAGGTTGCAGACGTGCATGCCGTTCTCGATCGCCCACCGAAGGCCGCCGGCGAAGACGGGGCCGCGACCCGTGAGCGCGGCCCCCAGAACGCGGACGCTGTACAGCTGGCACTCCGGGGCGAGCGAGCGGATGATCCCGGCGCAGGCGGTGCCGTGGCCGAAGACGTCCTCGTGCGGCTCGTCCCGGAAGACCAGGCCCTCGGGTCCTTCTTCGATGGTCACGTAGCCGTCGACGCCGTCGACGGCCGGGTGATGAGCGTCGATGCCGCTGTCGATGACGGCGACCTTCACCCCTCGTCCCGTACTCTCCCCGAGCGCCCATTCCGGGGTGATCTCGTCGAGGAGCGGGATCGCCTCGACGTAGCGCAGAGACGCCTCGACAAAGGCGGCGGACCAGGCCGGCCGCAGATCCTCGGTCACGGCCCCAGCCTCGGCGTGGCCCTGGACTGAGCTCGTCCGCGGAGGTACTCGGCGAAGCCGAGGAGGATCGCGTGACACGACTGCCGCTCGCTCTCCCCCTGCTGCGCGATCTCGCTAACGAGGCTGGCGAGCTCGAGCGCCTCGCGTGAGGCCAGCCCCTCCTCGGTTTGCGCTGCCGACACTCCCGCTGTCGTCGATGCCGCCTGGTCCCCTGCATGCCGCCCGACATCCGCCGGCTCGACGGCCTCGTGGAGCAGTTGCGCGATGTTCTCATAGGTTCGCGACAGCTGCAGGGCGACGGCGGCCTGATTTGCGAACAGTGAAAGCGCCTCGATGTCGGCAGCGCCGAATCCCCTCCCGGTCTCCTTGTCGAGGAGCTCGAGGCTGCCGATGATGCGGCTTCCGTAGAAGAGCGGCACGCAGAGCAGCGACCGCGGGGCGTAGCCGACGCTCTCGACGATGTCGGTGGCCAGCCGGGGGTCGTCGGCCGCGTCCGAGATCGCCATCGCCTGGCCGCTCGCGGCCACGATGCCGGCGATACCCTGGCCGACCGGCACGCGAAACCGCTTCACCTCCTGGGCCTTCGAGCCGATGGCGACCTCGAAGGTCAGCTCGCCGCGCTCCTCATCGAGCAGGAACAGCGCGCCGGCGCGGGCGCCGATCACGTGCGCAGCAGTCTCGACGATCATCTCGAGCAGCCGGGCGTGGGTGACTGGAGAGCCGATGATCCCCGCCGTCGCGGCGAGGCTGAGCGCCTCGCGGAGGCGCTCGATCTCCCCCGCCTGACGCGCGATCAGCTCCCGCGCCTGATCGAGAGTCAGCTGCTCCCCTCTCCCTGCCTCCTCGGTCATTGTGCCTCCGGGTGCTGGCTGGCGCTCACGGCTCGGAGGGTGCTGGAGCGGGCGCGCTGACTGGTCCGACACGGGTCGCCGCCGAAGCTGCCTCGACGAGTGCGCGGTGGCGCGCGGCAACCCGCTCCCGCACGGCTTGACGTGCATCCCCATCGCGCTCGAGCAGCGCGAGGAAGTCGTTGCGCGAGAGGCTGTAGAGCTGGGTCGGCATGGTCGTTCGAACGGTGGCTGCGCGGGGCTCGTCCGACAGGAGCGCCATCTCGCCGAAGTAGTCTCCGTCGTTGAGCGTGTTGACGCGCCGCTCACGCCCGTCCTGGGCAACGAGCACCTCGGCCTGCCCGCTCGCGATGAGGTAGAGCTTCTGACCTTCATCGCCTTGGCGGACGACGTCTTGCCCGGCTGCCAGCTGCTCCGCCGTGAGCCGCTCGGCGAGCTCGGTGAGCTCTCTGGGTCCGAGCTCGCTGAGAAGGGGAATGGTGTGCAAGCGCGCGACCTCGATGCCCACGGGCGCAAGCCCGGCGCCGACGAAGGCCATCTGCTCCTCGTAGAGCCGCTGGTAGAGGCCGCCGGCCGCAGCCAGCGACGCGTGCGTTCCCTGCTCGATGATCGCACCGTGCTCGAGCACGAAGATCCTGTCGCTCATCGCAGCGAGCGAGAGACGGTGCGTGATGCTGATCGTCGTCCTTCCCGCCGCGAGCTCACCGAGGGTGTCGAGGATCTCGGCTTCGGTCTTCGCGTCAAGAGCGCTTGTGGCCTCGTCCAGGATGAGGATGCTCGGGTTCCGGAGAAGCGCGCGCGCGATCGCGAGCCGCTGGCGCTGGCCTCCGCTCATGCGCACGCCGCGCTCGCCGAGGATCGTGTCCGGGCCTGCTGGAAGCGAGTCGATCCAGGCGTCGAGCCGGGCGGCCTTCGCTGCCGCGAGCACCTCGTCGTCGGTCGCGCTCTCCTTGGCGAGGGCGATGTTCTCGCGCAGCGTCGTGTCGAAGACGAACGTGTCCTGGAACACGAGTCCGGTCTGAGCACGGAGCGACGCGAGCGTCACATCGCGCACGTCGCGGCCGTCGAAGAGGACGCGACCCTCCTGGGCATCCCAGAACCGCAGAAGCAGGTTCACGACCGTGCTCTTCCCGGACCCGGACGGGCCGACGATGGCGACGTGGCTCCCAGCCGCGACCGTCATGTCGAGGTTCCGGAGGATCGGCCGCTCGGGCTCGTATCCGAAGGTGACGTTCTCGAGCCTGATGTCGGCGCTGAGCGGAGGAAGGTCGACTGCACCGGCCTTCTCGGTGACGTCGATCGGCTCCTCGAGCACCTCGAGCACGCGGTCCATGGCCCCGGCCGCTCGTTGCACCTGCTGGCCGACGTTCGCGAGCGAGGTGATCGGTTGAAAGAACGTCGGCAGCAGGCCGACGAACGCGACGAGCGTTCCGAGCGAGATGTTGCCGTCGATGACGAGGTAGCCGCCCAGGCCGATGATGACGAGCTGGCCGAGCGTGACGGCCATCCCGACGCTCGCTTCGAACGCTGCGCCGAGCCAGACAACTCGCAGGATCGCCCGAAGGAGCGCTCCCAGCCGCGCGCGGTACGTGCCGATCGAGCGGCCTTCGAGACCGAAGGCCTTGATCAGCGAGTGGGCCGAGAGGTTCTCCTGCGTCATCGCCGCGACCTGCCCGTAGATCGTCTGCACCTCGTGGCTCGCTCGCCGGACGCGGGACATGAGCATCACGTAGCTCAGGGAGAAGAGCGGTACGACGACCAAGACGAGCGCGCCCAGCAGCGGGCTCAGCACGAGTGCCGTGATCGCCGCGGCGATCGCGCTGAGAACGAGGTACATGCCCTCGGCCAGCACCGAGGTCGTCGCCTCGTTGACGGTGTTGAGGTCCTGCGAGAGCCGCGACATCAGGTCGCCGACCTTCGCCCGCGCGTAGAAGTTGTGCGACAGCTGCTGCAGCCGCTCGAACATCCTCTCCTGGAGTCCCAGGAGAACGCGGTGATTCACGAGCGCCGTGACGTACGAGCGGCGCATGGTCATGAGGGTGCTCGTGACGAAGATGCCGAAGACTACGAGGATGAAGATCACGAGGCGGCGGACGCTCCCGTCCGGGATGACGGTGTCGAAGAGGTACTTGAACGCAAGCGGAATCGCGATCGTGTACACGACCCCGACGAGCATGTAGGCGAAGATCTCGAGCCAGCGTGCCCAGTACGGCTTCATCAGGGGAACGAGGTGGCGATAGAGCGAGCGGAACGTGGCGCGGACGCCTGACACCTCGTGCAGGCTGGCGAGCCAGTGCTCCTCGAGCGAGCCAAGCGGACGCTGATACGCAGCGACGAAGGCCTGGTCGCGACGCTGCGGGTCGTACGCCGCGACGAGCTGACGCAGCGATTCCTGGCCTGCCACCCTGAGCAGGAAGCCGATGAACGACGCGGCGGCAAGGTCGAACCCCCCCGCCGTTTCCCCCTCCCGCTCGGGTCGAGCAGGGACGATGGAGACAGGCCGTCCGGCGGCCATCTCGGCACGCAGCCAGACGTCGATCTCGGGGAGCTGAGGCCCAGCGCCTGTCTTGCCGGCGACGACCCCGGCTATGCCACGCACGATGAGCTCGGACGACGCCGGAGCCTGGCCGAACCACCGCTCCACGAGAAGGTGGGCAACCGCGTGGGCGACCGGCTCTCCGGGGGCCTCCGGCTCGATCACTCGGACGATTGCTCCCTTGGCGACGCCCGCGAGCGCCCGGTCGATGCTCGAGCTTCGAGCGCCGTCTCGCTCGTCCTCGAGTGGAGCGTCGACGACGTAGATGTCAACGTGCGCCCCGCGCCGCTCGGCCGGTGGAGCGAGCAGCTCCTCGAGCACGGTCACCGCTCGCTGTGCGTCCCTCAGCTCGCCCGTCGATCGCCTCGCAGCGTACGACCCTTCCTGAGCGTAGACGGTCACGCCCTTCCCGGAGAACGTCTGCCACTGCGGGACGACCTCCCTCACCAGCGTCGCGCCTGCGGCGAGCGTCGAGCCTGCGACGACCGTCTCACCCGGGCGCTCCCACTCCACCACCATGAGAACCGGGCCGATGGCCACCACGTCGCCAGCGGCGAGGCGCGTGGGGCCCTCGATGCGCGCCCCGTTGACCCAGGTTCCGTTGCGCGAGCCGAGGTCGTCGATCTCGAGCCCTTGGTCGACGGGGCGGATGGATGCGTGGCGCCGCGAGACCAGAGGCTCGTCGAGCACGACCTCGGCGTTCTCGCGCCCGAGGGTGAGCGGTCCCGTCACATCGACCCGGCGACCGGCGTGCCGGCCGTTCTTGATGCTCAGCGCAGGCATCGAATCCAGCGCCTCACGCGGCCGCACCTTTCACGCCCGGCGTCGAGAGCGTCCATCACCCTCCTACCGTTGCGGTCGGCCGAGTATAGTGGCCGCCGGGACAGCGTGACGACCGCGATGTCGGCCCATGCATCCGCCAGACTCGAGGGCGCCCCGGAAAGCCCTCAGCGGGTCGGCCTGGTCAACATGCCGTTCGCTGCGGCAATTCGGCCTTCGATCCAGTGCGGGTTGCTGAAGGCGGTGCTTGTGCGCGCAGGTCATGCAGTCGACGTGCATTACCTCAATCTCGAGCTGGCGGCCGAGCTCGGTGAGCGGGTCTACGGTGAGCTGGCCGCGCTGCGGTCGGACCACCTGCTCGGAGAGTGGCTGTTCTCGGTGGCTGCGTTCGGCCGGCGTGAGGACGAGCAGGTCTATCGCGAGGCGCATCCGAGCCTCGCTGAGACGTGTAAGCAACTGGGCTGGACGTTCGAGGATCTCTGCCGGCTGCGGGTTGAGACGTTCCCGGAGCTGGTGGAGCGGTGGGCCGCGGAGATCGACTGGGGTGGGTACGCGGTTGTCGGCTTCACCTCGACGTTCGAGCAGAACGTCGCCGCGCTGGCCCTGGCGCGGCGGGTCAAGGAGCGCTTCCCGGATGTGGTCACGGTCTTCGGCGGCGCCAACTTCGACGGGGAGATGGGGCCGGAGTACGTGCGTGCGTTCGATTGGATCGACTACGCGGTCGTGGGCGAGGGCGACGAGGCGCTGCCGGCGCTCGTGGCGCGGGTCGGGGATGGCGAGAGCGCGGTCGGGCTGCCGGGCGTGGCCGCCCGGATGAACGGAGCGGTGGTGGAGAGCGGCCCTGCGCCGCTCGTGCGCAACCTGGACGCGCTGCCCGACCCCGACTACGACGACTTCTTTGCCGCGCTCACGCGGCTCGGGCGCGAGCGCGTGCTCGGGAACTCGATGCCCCTGCTCCTGTTCGAGAGCGCGCGCGGGTGCTGGTGGGGCGAGAAGCACCACTGCACCTTCTGCGGCCTGAACGCGCTCGGCATGAGCTACCGCTCGAAGTCGCCGCAGCGGATCCACGCCGAGCTGCGGCGGCTGTCCGCCCGGTATCAGATCGCCAACTTCGAGGCGGTCGACAACATCCTCGACATGCGCTACCTCGAGGAGCTCTGCCGGGTGCTGATCGAGTCGCGCTACGACTACCAGATCTTCTACGAGGTCAAGGCCAACCTCAGGCGCGAGCAGCTCCGAACCCTGGCCCGCGCGGGTGTCCGGATCATCCAGCCGGGCATCGAGAGCCTGAGCACGCACGTGCTCAAGCTGATGCGGAAGGGCTCGACGATGCTGCTCAACGTGCGCCTGCTCAAGTGGGCCCATTACTACGGGATCACCGTCGCATGGAACCTCCTGACCGGCTTTCCGGGCGAGACGCGTGAGGACTACGAGCAGCAGGCGCGGCTCATGCCGCTGCTCGTGCACCTGCCGCCGCCCAGCGGCGGCGGGCCGATCTGGCTGGAGCGCTTCAGCCCCTACTTCACGGACGAGTCCTTTCCGGTTCGCGACGCCGCCCCGTCGGAGGCCTATCGCTTCGCCTACCCGGAGGGCTCTGTCGACGTGCGCAGGATCGCGTACTTCTTCTCCTACACGATGGGGGATACCGTTCCCGAGAAGTGCCTCGAAGGCGTGTACCGCTCGATGCAGGTCTGGCAGGACCGCTGGAAAGAGTCACGACGGCCGGTGCTCGTCTACCAGCGCACACCGGACTGGATCCAGGTGGTCGACCGGCGCGAGCCCGGCAGCCCCCGCGTCCATGCATTCCCCGGGCTCGAGGCCGCCGTCTACGAGGCCTGCGGCGATACCTACCATACGCCGGCCCGCATCGCCACAGCGCTCGACGAGGAGCACGGCGTAAGCGTCGACACCGAAACCGTCGAGCACGCGCTGACCCGCTTCTGCGAGCTGGGGCTGATGGTTCAGGAGGACGGGCAGTACCTGAGCCTCGCCCTGCCGGTAAACGCGAACTGGTGACGGTGGGCGACCTCGGGCGGATCGTCGACGCTGAGGCCCTGACGGGGGCGGCCGGACAACTCGACGCCTTCGCGGAAACGCTCTCGCCCAACGATCGAGCGGCGTTGCGCCTGCTCGTCCGGCGCGCCGCGGGCGTCACCTCCGTGCTGACGCCGAACGAGACGGCTGAGTACGAGCGCCTCCGTGCGCAGCCGGACCCGCGGCCCGGCCGCTGTCCAGCTCTGACCGTGATCATGAAGGCGACACGCCTGTGCAACCTCCGGTGCGCGTACTGCCACAGCTGGCGGACCGGCCCCGACCAGGTCATGACGTTCCCGGTGCTGGCCCGGACGATCCGTGACGCGCTGCGCGACCCGAGCGTTCGACGGGTCGACTTCGTCTGGCACGGCGGCGAGGCCACGCTGCTGCCGGTGTCCTTCTACCGCAAGGCGCTGTGGCTGCAGGAGCGGCTTCGCCGGCCCGGCCAGATCGTCGTCAACACGTTGCAGACGAACGGAACCCGCCTCACGGACGAGTGGCTGGCGTTCCTGCGTGAGGACGACATCGGCGTCGGCGTGAGCCTCGATGGGCCTCCCGAGATCCACGACACCCGGCGGCTCGACGCAGCGGGCCGGCCAACGGCCGCGTGCGTCCGAGCGGGGATCGAGCGGCTCCGGACGGCCGGGGTGACGCGCTGGGGAACGCTCATGGTGGTCGACGAGCTGGTGCGAACGGCGGGCGCCAGACGAGTGCTCGACTATCTGGCCGAGATCGGCGTCGACCGCGTCGCCGTGCTGAACGTGCTCCCCGAGAACACCGCAACGGGAGAGCAGCCGCGCGGCGACTACTTCCCGTTTCCGGAGTTCGTCGAGTTCCTCCGCGAGCTGTTCGCGACGTGGTGGTCGGCGTATCGCCACCGCGTCGTCGTCCGCGAGCTCGACGACCTGGTACGCCAGCTCGAAGGGGGTCAACCTGGCATCTGCGTCTTCGCCGGTGACTGCTTCGGCGCGTACCTGACCGTGGAGCCCACGGGCGAGGTCTCCGCCTGCGACAAGTACATCGGCGACGCCGACTACGGCTTCGGCCACGTGCTCACGACCGGCCTGACGGGAGCCCAGCTGTCGGAGCGACTCGCCGCGGTGCAGGCCCGGAACCGGAAGGCAGTCGAGAGGATGCGGGCATGCCGGTGGTTCTCGGTCTGTCACGGTGGTTGCCCGCACGACCGCTATACGAGCGAACGGCGGGTGCCTGGCTACGACGGCCGCTGCTGCGGGCTCGCGCCGCTGCTCGACGACATGGCAGGGACGCTCGCACGCGACGGCATGGCGCGCGTCGCCGGCCGCCTACGACCTGATTCATGACCAGGCCACGACGAGAGGGAGGAACGAGATGCCGGACGAGCCCAAAGACCTGAGCCGGATCACTCCGGAGGACGTCGATTCCGTCACCGAGCGGCTGAAGGAATGGATCCCAACGCTGCCCGAGCAGGAGCAGCTCGTGCTCGGCTGGATCCTGACGCGGGCGGCCGCCGCCGAGGACGAGGAGGCGCAGGCGTACGCGGAGCAGGCCGAGGGCGGCGTGCCCGTGTCCTCACTCATGGCGGAGGCAGCCGGGATCCAGGATGTGAGCGGCTACGCACAAGCGTCCATCGACAAGATCGGACCGGTCAAGATCTGGGCCTTCCGCTGGTGATCTCGGCTAGTCGATCTGGAGCTGGCGCGATGCTGCGAGCGTGTCGCCGTCGTAGCCTTCGAGGCGTATGACGCTTCCTGCCGGTGGGCGTGGCAGCTCGAGCTGTTGGGTGCCGTCGTGCACCGTTGTGGTGGCTGCGGGTCGCTTGTTGACGTAGGCGTCGATGCCGGTGAGGGCTTGGGTGGTGAGCGAGAGGGTCAGTGTGGTCGCGGTCTGCGCGGCGGGGGTTGCGTCGAGGCGTCTGGCGGTGCCTTGTGCGAGCAGCTGGGCGGCTCGTTCCATCAGGTCGGGGTTGCCTTCGAGCAGATCGCGTTGCGTGAGGCGGTAGGGGACGTCGGGGACGACGCCGAGGTCTTCGACCGGCTGTCCGAAGCGGGCTCCGACGCGGAGGCAGCGACGCAGCGAGACGCGGAACTGTGCGCCTGCTGGGAGGGCGCGTAGCGGGCCGCCTGTCCAGCTGCTGCGAAGGTCTTGGTGTGTCCACACGTTGGCACCGCCGGCGCCGGTGTTGTCGTCCACGCCGAGCACGGGGCCGATGCTGTGGTCCTGGAAGCCGGCGGCGAAGATGTCGGTCGCGCTGTAGCAGAGAGCGTCGGTGACGAGGACAACGGGGCCGTGGTAGAGCTGGCCGACGCTGTTGATGAGCTCCTGCGGGTAGAGCGGTATGGCGCTCGAGTACTGCGCGCCCGTCCTGATCGATTCCTCGATGGAGCTGCTCCAGACGTCGAGATCCGCTACGCGTGCGCAGAGGTCGGCCGTTGCGCGCGTGTTGATGAACTGCATCGGCTCGGGCTGGATCGTTCGCGGCGACAGGAACTGGAGCAGGAACTCGGCTGCGATCACGTACCCGCCGCCGTTGCCGCGCACGTCGAGGATCAGCCCTTCGCGG
>CAZCIJ010000015.1:0-3885 GCA_964498265.1 uncultured Gaiellales bacterium
CGCCGGCTTCGACGAGGACGAGGTGCGAGCCGTCCTCGGTCGGAACGCCGCCGGCATCGCCGATCGGGCGCCGCGGCCGCGCCCGACGCCGCCCAAGCGCCCGACGAGGACGCTCACGCAGCCGATCCAGCTCATGCGCATCCACACCTACCTCACGATGGCGACGCCGCTGCTGTGGACCCGGCAGTCCGACGTGATCGGAGCCGTGGGGCTCGCTCTCAACGCGGCCGCGGAGCGAGACGGGTACCCCGAGACGTGCGATCGCATCGCCGAGCTGCTCGTCTGCGCCAGCACGCTGTGGCGCGCCTCCGCAGACATCGCGGACGAAGGCGAGCGCATGCGCGCGAGCCGCGCCACGTTCCAGCTCCTCCACCTCGCGGACATCGAGGCGCTGACCTCGCATGTCTAGAGGCGGCGCGCCCGGGCGTTCCGGGCCCGCCGGAGGAGGGGCGGTCGCCGCCGTCGTGCTCGCCGCCGGCGCGGCCTCGCGGTTCGGGGCGCCGAAGCAGAAGCGGTTGCTCCCGCTCGTGCTCGAGCGTCTCGCCGCCGCGCCCGTCGACGAGATCGTCGTCGTGCTCGGCGCCCACCGCTTCCCAGTCGAGCGGGCGCGCGTCGTCGTGGCGGCCCACTGGGAGCGAGGGCCGGGGGCCTCGTTGCGGGCGGGCCTCGACGCGCTCGGACCCGGCGTCGAAGCCGCGGTCGTGTGCCTCGCGGACGGGCCTCTGCTCGCGCCCGAGGCGGTGCGGCGCGTCCTCGCGGCCTGGCGCTCGTCGGGCGAGGACGTGGTCGCGGCGACCTACGGCGGCGAGCGCGGTCATCCCGTCGTGCTCGGGCGCGCCGCGTGGACGAGGGTTCCCGACGACGGTGGTCGCGGGCTCCCGGCGTTGCTCGTGGCCTGCGACGACCTCGGAGCGCCCGAGGACGTGGATACGCCTGCCGATCTGCGCCGGCTGGAGCCGCGGCTCTCGTCGCGGCCCAATGAGCGGTAGGGAAGGCGGCCGGGCTGCCCCGCTAGGGCAGCGGCGTGCGCAGCTCTAGGAGCCGCTGCTTGAGCTCTGCGGGCATCGGCTCCTCGGAGCAGCACTCCCTCACGCGCCGCCAGAGTCGCTCCTCGAAGCGGTAGTGCTTCGCGCAGGAGCCGCAGCCCTGGAGGTGCATCTCGACCTCGCGTCGCTCGAGCTCCGAGAGCTCGCGGTCGAGGTAGGGCTGCAGGAGCTCCTCGCACGTCGTGCACTGACACCCGTCGTTCTCCATCAGGTTCCCCCCACCCGATTCATCATGCCTCCTTCAAGGCTGTCTCGGCGAGCCCCCGCTTCAGGACGCGCCTGCCGCGGTGCAGCCGCGACATGACCGTCCCCACCGGAATGTCGAGGATCTGCGCCGCGTCGCGGTAGCTGAAGTCGCCGATGTCGACGAGCACGATCACGTCCCGGAAGTCGTGGGGCACGGAGGCGAGCGCCTCGACGACGCTGTCCTGCGAGAGACGCTCGACCACCTTGTCCTCGTCCGGCTCCGTCCCGGCCTCCTCGAGCTTGTCGTAGAGGAAGTAGTCGCCCTCCTCGAGCGGTTGCGTGTCCGGCGCGCGCGACGCCCGGCGTCCGCGATCGATGTTGAGGTTGGTGAGGATTCGGAACAGCCAGGCGCGGAGGTTGGTCCCCGGCGCGAACGAGCGCCAGTTCCGGAACGCCCGCGCGTAGGTCTCCTGGACGAGATCCTCGGCCTCCTCCCGGCTCGGGGCAAGGCGGCGGGCCACCCGGTAGACCTGATCGGCCAAGTCGAGGGCCTCCTCCTCGAAGCGCACGCGATCGCGTGCCTCACCCGCGATGCGACGGGCGGCAGTCTCGGGCTTCCTCTCGCTCACGAACGCGGACGCTACCACCTATACGATGGGCTAACGGCGCCGCATCGCCGCGTATTCCGGGCCCGGGGTGCTAGACGGCGGACTCGCGCGGACGAAAGCCGGCTCGGGCGAGCGCTGCGAGAATCGTCGTGCGGTCGACGCGCTCGTCGTCCCAGGCGAGCGATACCTGACCCATGAGGTTCGCAGTGGCCGACTCGAGGCCGTCCACGCCGCGCAGCGCGCCTCCGAGCCGCATCACGCAGCGCTCGCAACGGATGCCGCTGACGTACAGGGTCTCGGAGACCGTCGCCATTGGACCAATCGTAGTCAGCTGCCCCGAAGCCGGGCTTTGCCCGGCGAGAGGGGCAGTGACGAGGCGAGGGGGGGAGGCGGCTGGGGGCCTGGGCAGGCAGTGCAGGCCCCCAGCCTGTGTGGAACGCTTCCGGGGGGCCGAGTTGGAGGTCGGCTCCGGCCCAGGGAGGGAGGGCCATGTCCGGAAGCTGGCCCCGTAGCGGGGCCCGCGGACGCGCTAGCCGGTCGGCGTGGTTGGCTGGCGCCCGAGCTGTATGGTCTTCGTCAGGGTCTCGCCATCACGGTTGATCTCGAGTGTCAGGGTGTCTCCGGGCCTCTTGCCGAGCACGACGCGCTGGAGCTGCTCGGCGGTCTCGATCGCCTCGCCGTCGGCCTTCACGATCAGGTCGCCGCCGAGCACCCACGTCTGACCGTTGACGACGACGGTCGTGTCCCCGCCGCGGAGGCCGGCCTCCGCGGCGGGGCTGGCGGGGAGCACGCGTGCGATCAAGACGCCCTCGCCGGCGGGAAGTCGCAGGGTCTGCGCTGCCTGCTCGGTGACGGTCTGCATCGTGATCCCGACGAAGGCGCGCTCGACCGTACCCGAGTCCATCAGCTGAGCGGCGACCTCGCGAACGGTGTTCACGGGCACGGCGAATCCGATCCCGACGTTGCCAAGGCCGGTGCCGCCGGTCTCGATCTGGGAGTTGACGCCGATCACCTCGCCACGTGCGTTGAGCAACGGCCCGCCGGAGCTGCCCCGGTTGATCTGTGCGTCGGTCTGGATGACGTGCTCGATGCTCACGCCGTTCGGCGCGTGGATCTCGCGCTGGATCGCGCTGACGATGCCCGCCGTCACCGTGCGATCGAGGCCAAAGGGGTTGCCGATGGCGACCACCGGGTCCCCGACCTGCACCTCGTCGGAGTCTCCGAGCGGCAGCGGCGTCAGCGCGCCCGCCGACATCTCGACGTCGAGGACGGCGATGTCGGTCGAGGGGTCGGTCCCGACGATCGTCGCCGGCACGCCCTCTCCGCCCGAGAAGATCACGTCGATCTCGTCTGTGGCCCGGACGACGTGGTAGCTCGTGACGATGTGACCTGCCTTGTCGATGACGAAGCCCGATCCGAGGCCCTCGCGCTCCGGGATGCGCAAGGCGTCTGGCAGGCCGCGGCCGTGCGGGCGCACCGCGATCTGGACGACTCCCGGCCCGACGCGCTGGTAGATCTCCTGAACCGTGAGGCCCTCGTCCGTGGACGAGAGGGCGACGCTGGACGCTTGCCCGGGGGTGGCGCCGGTGGCCGCGCTCGGCTCGACGACGAGCGTGCCCTCGTCCGAGTCGACTGCAGCGACGATGCCGAAGGCGATACCGGCGCCGATGCCCCCGGCGACGACCAGCGGCAATCCGCGCAGGAGCACTGCCGTCACGGCCCGCAGGCGGGACGGCTGAGCGGGCGGCGCGCCGATCGGCTCCGTCGGGGAATCGCTCCCTCCCATTCCCTCCGTTTATAGACCCGTCGTGTTGAAACGCTGTTTCGCGCCGTTAAGGCAGCATGAATCGCGGATTAACGAGTGTTCTGAGCCCCTGGAGCGAGGAGCAGCGTCGTCGCCCGCGAGTGTCCTCGCGGAGGTGAGCCGGTCGCGCGCACCGCGGCGGTGTCACGCGCGTTCCTGCTATCCCGTCCTTGATGGCAATGGCGAGCTACGACGAACTGCGGTCGTACCTCTTCGCGATCGCCTACCGGATGCTCGGGTC
>CAZCIJ010000015.1:3895-22844 GCA_964498265.1 uncultured Gaiellales bacterium
GAGGACGTCGTGCAGGAGGCGTTCCTGCGCTACCACGAGGCCGGGGTCGAGGCCGAGTCGCCCAAGGCCTACCTCGCGACCGTGACCACGCGGCTCGCGATCGACGAGCTGCGCTCCGCGCGCGCGCGGCGCGAGGTCTACCCGGGTCAGTGGCTGCCGGAGCCGCTCGTCGACGACGAGGCCGCCCGTCATGCCGAGACCGCCGACTCGCTCTCGCTCGCCTTCCTGCACCTGCTCGAGCAGCTCTCGCCCGTGGAGCGGGCCGTCTTCCTCCTACGGGAGGTGTTCGACTACCCCTACGACGAGGTGGCGGGGATCGTCGGCAAGAGTCCCGAGAACTGCCGGCAGATCCTCGCCCGCGCGCACCGGCACGTCGACGAGGGCAGGCGCCGCTTCGACGTCTCCCGTGAGGAGCGAGACGAGGTCGCCCGCCGCTTCCTGGCCGCCTGGGAAGAGGGAGACACGGACGCGCTCGTGCGGCTGCTCGCCGCGGACGCGACCGTCTACGGCGACGGCGGCGGCAAGGCGCCGTCGGTGGCCGCCCCGCTCGTCGGGGCCTCGCGCGTCGCGAAGGCGCTCGTCGGCTGGGGGCGGCAGGCGCGCCGCCACGGGATCACGCACCGCCCCGCTCTCGTCAACGGCGACCCTGGCGTGGTGTTCTGCGACCCGGAGGGAAGGGCGATCTGGGTCACGGCCTTCGAGATCGCCGAGGGAACGGTCATCGCGGTCCGCTCGGTTCTCAACCCGGACAAGCTCACGCACGTGCCGCGGCGACCTGCGAGGCGACTACCCGCGGGGTAATCGCCTGCGGCGGGGAGAACCGCTACCGTCGCCGCGTGACTGTCACGGCCCCTGCTCGACCCGAGTATGCGGGGCAGCTGCTACGGGAATGGCGCGAGCGGCGCAACCTGAGCCAGTTTCGCCTGGCGCTCCGCTCGGCCGTCTCGGCCCGCCACCTCAGCTTCATCGAGACCGGCCGCGCGCGCCCGAGCCGGGAGATGCTCCTCCACCTCGCCGACCGGCTCGAGATCCCGCTGCGCGATCGCAACCGGCTCCTGCTCGCCGCCGGCTACGCTCCCGTCTTCGGCGAGCGCTCCCTGGACGAGCAGGAGATGACGCCGGTGCGCGAGGCGCTCGACCGCTTCCTCGCAGGGCACGAGCCGTATCCGGCCGTGGTCGTCGACCGCCACTGGAATCTCGTCCTCGGAAACCGCGCCGTCGACGTCCTCGTCGAGGGCGTGGCGCAGGAGCTGCTCCAGCCTCCGGTCAACGCCCTGCGCGTGACCCTGCACCCCGAGGGCATGGCGCCGAGGATCGTCAACCTCGAGGAATGGAGCGGCCATCTGCTTCACCGTCTGCGCCGCCAGCGCGCCCTCACCGGCGACGAGGAGCTCGACCGTCTCTACGACGAGCTCGCGAGCTACCCGGGCGTGAGCGCCGAGGCGCCGGCCGCGGAGGTCGCGAGCTCCGCCGAGATCCTCCTGCCCCTGCACCTCCGGCGGGACGGCGCGGAGCTCGCCTTGTTCGGCACCGTGACGACCTTCGGCACAGCGCTCGACGTCACCCTCGCCGAGCTCGCCGTCGAGGCCTTCTATCCCGCCGACGGCGAGACGGCGGCGCGGCTCGCATGCTCCGAGCGGGTGCCGCCATCTGGCCGGCGCCGCCTACCCGACAGGTAATTGCCCGCTAGCCATCGGCTGCGCCGATGGCTAGTAGCTGAAGACGGTGGCCTCCTCCCCGATCCACTCCCACAGCGGGGTGGCGCCTGCGAGCGTCGCGTTGACGACGAGCTGGCTCTCCTCGAGCTTGCGGGCGTTGAAGCAGATCGGGCAAACGAAGAGCTGCCCTCCGGCCTCCGCGTACTGCGCGAAGAGCGTGTCCAGCGAGGGGCAGCCTTCGCAGGCGACGCCGGTCGCGGTGCCCTGGAGGCCGAGTCGCACGGCCTCCTTCGTGAGGAACATGGTCACCTGCTTGCCTTGGCTCGCCGCCGCGCCTCCGACGAGGAACGCCACCGTGACGCGCTCCGGATCCTCGAGCCCGGTGGCCAGGTTGACGACGACCTTGTTCTCGCCCTCGGCTATGCCGGGCTCACCTCCTCGGCGTGTATGCCTTCACGACCGTCCCGCGGGCGCCGAACTTCTCCGCCTTCTGGCGCGTGTCCGGGAACGCGGAGCGAGCATACGTCTCGACGAGGTCGCCTGCCTCGATGCGCTCGAAGCCGTGGAGGGCGAGGAACTCGGCGTACTCTGCCTCCAGCAGAGCACCTGCGATTCAGCCGGTCCACAGGTCGATGTTGCGCCTGCCCTCCTCGCTCACGGGCCGCTGGATGGTCACGTCGGCAATCTGGATCCGGCCGCCGGGAACGAGCACGCGCCGGATCTCCGAGAAGACGACATCCTTGTCGGGAACGAGGTCGATGACGCCGTTGGAGATGACCACGTCGAAGCTGCCGTCGGGGAAGGGCAGCGACTCCGCGTCGGCCTCGACGAACTCGACGTTCCCCGCTCCCATCGCCTCGGCGCTCGCACGGGCCTTCGCCAGCATCTCGGGCGTCATGTCGATCCCGGTCGCCGTCCCTCCGGGCGACACCATCTGCGCTGCGACGAGCGAGTCCGTCCCGGCGCCCGAGCCGACGTCGAGGACGCGCTCGCCGGGCACGAGGGGTCCCAGCGAGAACGGATTCGCCACGCCTGCGAAGGACTCGGCCGCGCTCTCGGGGACGCGGTCGAGCAGGTCCGGCGGGTAGCCGAGGTCCCGAGCCCAAGCGCGCCCGGTGGGGAAGACGAAGTCGTCCTCGGGCACCTCCGAGACGCGCGCATAGGTCTTCTTGATCTCGCAGCGCAGCGTCTCGATATCGACGAGGAGATCCGTGTGCATGCCGCCGCCTTTCATATCGTCTCCGTGAGAGAGACTCTACGCGCGCCGCCGACGTCGATCCAGGCGATATCATCGATAGGAGTCATCGAGATGGCCGATACGACGCTCTCACTGCTCTGGGACGCCAACCGCCTCCGCCTGCTGGTCGAGATCGACCGGCATGGCAGCGTGTCGGGCGCCGCGAAGGCGATCGGCATCGGTCAGCCCACCGCGAGCGAGCATCTTCGCGTGCTCGAGTCTGCGGCGGGACAGCAGCTCGTCGAGCGAGACGGCCGCGGCAGCCGGTTGACGGAGGCGGGACGGGTGCTCGCCCTCCATGCAGGTGAGGCCCTGCAGACGCTCCGCGCCGGGGAGGAGGAGCTGGCCGCGCTCGCCGGTCTCGAGGCCGGCGCCGTCCACATCGGCGCGTCCACGACGCCGGGGGTCTACCTCCTGCCGGACACGCTCGGCTGCTTCCGGCGCGACCATCCGAACGTCGCCGTCGAGGTCGAGATCGCGTCCACGGGCGAGATCCTCGACCGCCTGCTCGCAGGCCAGATCCAGCTCGCGCTCGTCGGGGAAGCGAGCGCCGACGAGCGTCTCGCCCTCGAGCCGTTCCTCACCGACGAGATCGTCGGGGTGGCGAAGCCCGGGACGCTTCCCCGCGACCGGGGCAGGGTCGACCCCGCCGCCTTGAGCGGGCAGACCCTGCTCGTGCGCAAGGCCAGCTCGAGCACGAGGCAGGTGACCCGCCGGGCTCTGGCGGCCGCCGGGGTCAGCCCGGCGCAGCTCTGGGAGCTCGACTCGAACGAGGCGATCAAGCGGGCTGCGCGCGAGGGTCTCGGCGTGGCCTTCCTGTCCCGCTACGCCGTGGCCGAGGAGATCGAGCGCGGCGAGCTCGAGCACTTCCGTCTGTCGG
This sequence comes from uncultured Gaiellales bacterium, assembly GCA_964498265.1. Classification (GTDB taxonomy): domain Bacteria; phylum Actinomycetota; class Thermoleophilia; order Gaiellales; family Gaiellaceae; genus CAZCIJ01. The sequence continues at coordinate 7,671 of CAZCIJ010000015.1, forward strand.
GACAGCCGCGCATCGAGCGCAGCCTCTGCGTCGCACGGCTGGCGCGCCGATCGCTCTCGCCCAGCGAGCGTGGCTTCGTCTCGACGCTCACCCGCTGCTGCGCCAAGAACGAGGAGTATGCGGCCGCCTGCGTCGCCCCGGGCACCGGTCGCAGGGGGCCTGCCGCCCACGTCTGACGTCGTCGGAGTCGACTTGCCTGCCGTCGGCTACCTCGACGTGCTGTGCGGGCGCGTCGACGTCACCGAGACGCTGCTCGACGGCGGGGCCGATCCGGCGATTCCGGACGGCCTGTACCACAGCACGCCGGCCGGCTGGGCGGAGCGCTTCGGCCGCTACGCGGCGCGCGACGCGCTCCGCCGACGCATCCAGGGCGGCCTCTCATGACGTTTGACTCGAAACACTCGTAGCATGGAGGCCGCACTAGCAGTCGCCTGTCACCGCGTCCTACCACCGCCGCGGCGCCAGGCGCCGCCTCGGCGCGCCAGCCAACGGTAGCGGCGGACGAGCGCGTATGCCTCCTCGGCCACGAGGACGTTCACCGACGTCGCGATGGTCGGGTACACGTGGACGAGGCTCGAGAGATCGAGGAGCTTGCGACGATCGCGTACGAGCAGCGCGAGCTCGTGGATCAGCTCCCCGGCGGCGGGCGCGAGCACGTGCGCGCCCGCGACGCGACCGCGGGCCGTGACGACGACGATCTCGCCCCGAGTGGCTCCCTCGGCCCTCGCGCGATCCGAGTGGCTGAGGGACACGCGATGGACGCGGACGCGCCGCTGTCCGTAGCGCTCGGTCGCCTCGGCCGCGGTCAGGCCCGCGTGCGCGAGCTCGGGATCCGTGAACGTGCACCAGGGGACCAGCGAGGGCGCCTTGCTCCGGCCAGGAAAGAACATGTTGCGGACGGCGATCGCCGCCTCGTAGGCGGCCGCATGCGTGAAGTGGAACCTGCCGGCCACGTCCCCGCTCGCGTAGACGGAGCGGACGCTCGTTCGCAGCCGAGCGTCGACGTCGATCCCGCGCGGGCCGACCCGCACTCCGGCCGCCTCGAGACCGAGCCCCTCGACGTTCGGCGATCGCCCGGCGGCGACGAGGACCGCCTCGGCCGTCCATGTTCGCGCGAGATCGCCCTCCCGGCCGAAGACGAGCTTGCGGCCCTTCTCGGCGCTCACGCGCTCGACCTCGACCTCGGTGTGCACGGCGACCCCTTCGTCGCGAAGCTGCCGCTCGAGGGCGGCGGCGAGCTCGGGCTCGTCCCGTGGCAGGAGGCGGCGACGACGCTGGAGGATCGTGGTCTCGACGCCGAGCCGCTGCAACGCTTGCGCGAGCTCGACGCCGACCGGCCCTCCTCCGATGACGAGCATGCTACGGGGGGCGCGCTCGAGGCCGAAGACCGTCTCGCTCGAGAGGAAGCCCGCGTCGGCGAGCCCCGGGACGGGGGGCACCGCGGGGCGCGAGCCGGTAGCGACCAGGATGTACCGGGACTCGATGCTCCTGCCGGCGACCTCGACGGTGTGCGGGCCGGCGAGGCGAGCCTCGCCGAAGACGAGGTCGACGCCGAGCGCCTCGAACCGCGCCGGGTTGTCGTCGCTCGCCGCGATCTCCTCCTGCACGGCTCGGATACGCCGCCAGACGTCCACGGTGTCGAGCCCGGGCTCCATCCTGCGCAGCCCGAAGCGGTCGGCGGTGCGCATGTGGTGGGCGACCTTGGCGGACGCGAGCAGCGCCTTGCTCGGCACGCAGCCTGTCCAGAGGCAGTCCCCGCCGATGCGGTCGCGCTCGACGGCCGCGACCCGAAGTCCGATGGTCGCCGCCAGCTCGGCCGCGACGATGCCGCCCGAGCCCATGCCGATGACGGCGAGGTCGTAGCGGGCGCGCACGGCCATGTTAGAGCCGAGCTTACGGCGAATCGATGCGCCGTCTCGCTTCTCGCGAGTCGTTGCGGTAGGGGAGCGACAGCGGGCGCCGATGCCGCTCTCTCGATTTCAGGCACTCTGCATCGGCGCTCGCTGCCGCAGCAACGGTTCGCGCGGGATCGGCATCGAACCGGGTGTGAGGAAGCTCCTGCCAGCCATGCTGCTGCTCGTGCTCGTCGCGGCGGCCTGCGGCCGCACCTCCCCCGAGACCGCCTCGCCGCCTGCGACGGCCTCGCCGCCGGAGTCGCAGTCGTCCACGCCGGCGACGACGACGAGCGCCCAGGACGAGCTCAGGGTCTCGACGCGGGGCTGGGAGACGGACTTCTCCAAGCACAGCGTGCCCCTGAGCGAGTTCCAGAGCGGCGGGCCGCCGCCCGACGGCATCCCCGCGCTCGACGAGCCAACCTTCGTCTCGGTCGCCGACGCTGAGACCTGGCTCGAGGCCAAGGAGCCGGTGATCGAGCTCGAGCTCGACGGCGAGGCGCGCGCCTACCCGCTGCAGATCCTCGTCTGGCACGAGATCGTCAACGACGAGCTCGCCGGCGTCCCGGTTGCGGTGACCTTCTGCCCGCTCTGCTACACCACGCTCGTCTTCGACCGGCGGCTCGACGGGAGGGTTCTGGACTTCGGCACCACTGGTAACCTGCGCAACTCCGACCTCGTCATGTACGACCGCCAGACCGAGAGCTGGTGGCAGCAGTTCGGGGGCGAGGCCGTCGTCGGCGAGCTGACCGGCGCGCGCCTGGAGCAGCTGCCGGCCAGCATCGTCGCCTGGAGGGACTTCGCAACGCGCCATCCCCATGGGACCGTTCTCTCGAGGGACACCGGCCACGACCGGCAGTACGGCATCAACCCCTACGGGGGCTACGACGACGTCGACTCGCCTCCCTTCTTCCAGCCGGCGAACCTGGACGACGACCGCCTGCTGCCCAAGGAGCGGGTCGTGTACCTGCAGCGAGGCGACGAGGCGGTCGCGGTTCCCTTCACCCTGCTCGAGAAGCGCAGGCGCCTGGAGCTCGAGGTCGGTGGCGAGCTGCTGGCGGTCGAGTACGTCCCTGGCGTCCGCACCAGCCTCGGCTCGCCTTTCATCAAGGAAGGGGAAGAAGTCGGATCGGTCTCCGTCCGCGCGCTCCCGGACGGAGCGCCTGTGCCGTTCGACACCCCGTTCTGGTTCGCTGTGGCAGCCTTCCGACCCGATGTCCGGGTGGTGGCCGGATGACGCGTAGCCGGCTCGTAGTCGTCGCGGCGAGTCTCGCGCTCGCCGCCTGCGGCGGAAGCGACCGGTCCGGCGGAAGCGAGAAGCCAGTCGCCGAGACGCAGGAGGCGACGACTGCCGCGCCCGCGGTGACCGGCCCGACGACGAAGACGCAGCGGGAGGACCTCGAGCGCGAGGACGAGAGCAGGCAGCCGGCCCCGGCGATCGCCGGGACGACGCTCGACGGAGAGCGCGTCGCGCTCGCCGACCTCAGCGGCCGTCCCGTCTTCGTCAAGGTCTTCGGCGGCTACTGACCGCACTGCCACGCCGAGGCGGTCGCCTTCGCAGAGTACGTCCAGGCGCATCCCGAGTACGCGTTCCTCGGCATCTCCGTGCGCGACGGCGAGGACGCCGCGCGCGAGTTCGTGGCACGGTACGGCTGGACGTTCCCGGTGATCGAGGATCAGGGGTTCGAGCAGGCGGGAAAGCTCGGGCTCGCCGGCCACCCGGCCGTGCTGCTCGTCGACGACGACGGGCGCGTGGTCGGCGGGTTCTACGGTCCCGGCGACACGGCTGCCTGGGATGAGCTCGCCTCCCAGCTCTAGTGCTAGCGTTCGGGCGAGTGAGCGCAGCAGCTCGCAGCTCGCGCTGGATCCCCCTCCTCGCCGTCGCCGTGGCGGCGCTGGCCGCCGATCAGGTGTCGAAAGCGCTCGTCCGGACACAGGTCGAGCTGGGCGGGACAGCGTCGCTCTTCGGCCCCTTCGAGATCCGCCACGTCCGCAACAGCGGCATCGTGCACGGCCTGCTCCAGGGATCGGCGCTGCCGCTCGGGCTGGTGACGCTGCTCGTCGTCGCCTTGATCGTCGCCTACGTCGCGCGCTACGGGGGGCGACACCCGTTCAGCGCTCTCGGGTTCGGCCTGCTCGTCGGCGGGTCGGTCGGGAACCTCGTCGACCGCCTCCGCCTCGGCTACGTGACCGACTTTCTCAGCCGCGACTCGGGCGGGGCGTTCAACCTCGCCGACCTCTCCATCCTGCTCGGGCTGGCCGTCCTGCTGCTCGGCTCCCTCACCCGGCCGGCGCCGCGCAGCATCTCGGCGAAGGCGGCCGCCGCGGACCCCTGAGCAGCATGGAGCCGTAGCGCCGCTGGCAGCGGTTCCATCCTGTCTAGATCTGCCAGCCGGTGAAGCGCGAGAGCTGCGTCGTCAGACGGACGAGATCGCCTGAGATAAGCAGCGCCCCGAACGTCGCGAGCAGCGCCGCCGAGGTGAGACTCACCACCCGCCAGTGCCGCCGGACGGCGCGCGCGATGCCGAGCGCACGCGTGAACAGCAGGCCGAAGAGGAGGAAGGGCACCCCTAGCCCGATCGAGTAGGCGGCGAGGAGGACGGCGCCCTCGGTGGCGCTGCTGCCCGCGAGGGAGAGGGTCAGGATCGCGGCGAGCGTCGGGCCGATGCACGGGATCCACCCGATCGCGAACGCCACTCCCGTCAGCGCCGAGGTCGCGAGGCCGCCGGCGCTCGAGGGGGCGCCGAGCCGGCGCTCGGCCGCGAGGATGCGGGGGAGGGGAAGCCCGGCGATCACCAGCGCCGCCGCGATGAGGAAGGCGCCGGCGGCGATCTCGAGCGTTCTGCGGTTCTCCGTGATCGCGGTCCCGAACCAACCGACACCGGCTCCGAGCAGGACGAACATGACCGTGAAGCCGAGGACGAACGCGCCGGTCGAGACGACGACGCGGCGCGTGCGTGCGCCGAGCTCGTCGAAGCCGACCCCGGAGACGAACGAGAGGTAGCCGGGGACGAGCGGGAAGACGCACGGCGAGCTGAACGACACGACTCCGGCGGCGAACGCGATCGCGAGTCCTGCAGGTCCCAGCTCGATCGCGCCTAGCATCAGCCTTGGGTCGCGATCTCGAGGCCCCGCTCGAACCCTTCGAGGTCGGTCGCGCCGGTCACGGAGCTGCGCACGACGTGGCGCTCGTCCAGGAAGTACGTCGTCGGCATGCCGAGAAGCCCGAGCTTCGCGGCGATCCTCGCCTGCGGGTCGGCGATGCTCGGCCAGGTGAAGCCGATGTCCTCCTGGAGCGCCCGAGCCCCCTCCGGGACGTCTTGGAGGTTCACGCCGACGACCGCCGCCTCAGGGTGCGTCTCGGAGAAGCGGATGAGGTCCGGCAGCTCCTCGCGGCAGGGCGGGCACCAGGAGGCCCAGAAGTTCAGGACGACGGGCTTGCCCTCGAAGTCGGCGAGGCGCACGCGCTCGCCCGTGACGGGATCGGCGCCCTCCAGCTCGAGCGGCTGCTCCTCCTCGGCGCTGGCGGCGGTCTCCACGGTCGCCGCGGCCGGAGCGGAGTCCTCGGCGACGGCTACCGGCTCGGCCCTGTCCTCCCGGCCGCGCGCGAGCAGGACCCCGATGGCCACGAGAATGGCGAGCAGCGTGACGCCTGCCCCGATCGCGATCCGGCGCTGCTCCGGCCTCACGGCGCGTCCCTTCGAATGCGCTCGACGACGGCGCGCGCGAGCTCGGGGCTCGCATCGGGCTCACGCGCGCCCAGCGTGTGCAGCGCGGCGACGGTCGCCTCGAGCCCGTCGAGCACCTGCGCGCAGCGCGCGCAGAGCGCCACGTGAAGGCGAACGCGCAGGCGCCGTAGACCGCGGAGCTCCCCCTCGACGTATCCCGAAAGGTGAGCCGCGGCGTCCTCGCACGACCCGATCAGAAGCTGCAACGGCGTTGCCATCGTAAGCTTGGATGCGTCCGCAACCGCCCTCGATGCTAGCGCGCCCCCGGGGGCCATCGAGGAGGCTCCGCGCAGCCTCCGGCACGCCGACGGCGCGCGACGGCGCCCGCTTCTTCCTCGCGCGCCTGCGGGCGTCTTCCGCCGACGAGGAGGATCATATACGATCGCGACGCAAGCTCCCGACGAGGAGGTGGGGATGAGGACGGAGCCGCCAAGGAAATTCATCCGAGCCGACGGTGTGGAGAAGGTCACAGGCCTCGGGCGCTACACCGCCGACCTCGCGCTGCCGGGGATGCTGCACGCCCGCTTCCTCTACGGGGGGCACGCGCGCGCTCGCGTCGTCCGCCTGGACACGAGCCGCGCGCGCTCCATCCCGGGCGTGTTCGCCGTGCTCTCGCAGGCCGACGTCCCAGCCGTGCGGTACGGCCCCGTGGTCAAGGACCGCACGCTCTTCGCAGACGGCGTCGTGCGCTTCGAGGGCGAGATCCTCGCCGCGGTGGCCGCGCTCACCCCGGAGCTCGCCGAGGAGGCGCTCGAGGCGATCGAGGTCGAGCTCGAGCCGCTCCCGCCGATCCTCGATCCCGAGGCGGCCCTCGCCGACGACTCCCCTCTCGTCCACGATGACTGGGAGACCTACGCCGGCCCCCCGCCGCAGCCGCGCAAGGGCAACGACGCTGCCTACGCGAACATCGTCAAGGGCGACGCCGAGGCAGCCTTCGCGCAGGCCGACGTCGTCGTCGAGGAGCGCTACGTCGCCGACATGTCCCACGGTGTCGCCATCGAGCCGCACGCCGTCGTCGCGCAGTGGCAGGGCCAGCGCGTCACGGTGTGGAGCTCGACGCAGGTCCCGTACGCGGCGCGCGCCACGGTCGCCGAGACGCTGCAGATCCCCGAGCACAACGTGCGCGTGCTCGTTCCCATGCTGGGGGGAGGCTTCGGCTCGAAGTGCGAAGGCCACTTCGAGCCGCACGTGGCCGCCCTCTCGCGCGCGGCCAGGCGCCCCGTGCGCCTCGTCTTCGACCGGCAGGAGGAGTTCACGGCGATCGACATGGTGCGCCACCCGATCGTCACCGAGGTCAAGACCGGCCTGAGCCGGGACGGCACGATCCTCGCTCGCGAGGCGCGCCACGTCCTCGACACGGGCGCCTACGCTGCCCACGGCCCGCTGGCCTCGGACGTCGCCACGATGATGGGCGCGGGACCGTACCGGATCCCGAACCTGCTCGTCGAGGCGCATGCCGTCTACACGAACCGGACGCCCGCCGGCTCGGTGCGCGCCCCCACAGGCCCTCAGATCTGCTGGGCGATCGAGCAGCACACAGACGTCTGCGCGGAGCGCCTCGGCATCGACCCGGTCGAGCTCCGGATGCGGAACCTGGCGGACGAGGGCGACGAGGGGCCGACGGGACAGGTGCTCACAGCCGTCGGAACGAAGGAGTGCCTCGAACGAGCGTGCGAGCTCATCGGCTACGGCCGAGAGCTCCCCGACGGCGACGGGGTCGGCGTGGCGGTCGGCTGGTGGTTCAGCCTGCCGATGTCGTCGGGCGCGCACGTGCAGATGAACGGCGACGGCTCGGCGACGATCATCACCGGGGCGCAGGAGAACGGCTCCGGTGCGGTGATGGGCCTCTCCCTCCTTGTTGCGGAGGAGCTCGGAATCTCCCCGGACGAGGTCACCTTCCTGTACCAGGACACGGACGCCGCCCCGTTCGACCTCGGCAGCTGCGGGAGCCAGACGACGTTCAACAACGGCAGAGCCGTCGTCGCGGCCGCCGAGAAGCTCCGAGGACGGCTCCTCGAGCTCGCCTCGAACAAGCTCGAGGTCGACGCGGCCGATCTCGAGCTGTCGGAGAGCGCAGCGCGGGTCAAGGGCGCGCCGGAGCGCTCCGTCTCCATCGCGTCGCTCGTCAGGAAGGCCATGGGCGCGGGAGAGCAGCTCGTCGAGGGAGGCGCACCGCCGCCCGCCCCGATGCCCGAGGGCGGGGCGGGCTGCGTCGGCCGCATCGCCTTCCCGGCCTTCCAGGCCCCCACGTTCTTCGCGCACGCGGTCAGGGTGCGCGTCGATCGAGAGACGGGGGTCGTCCGCGTGCTCGACGCCGCCGCCGGGCACGACTTCGGCACGGTCGTCAATCCGGTGGGCGCGGAGGGCCAGGTCGAGGGCGGCATCGTGCACGGGATCGGCATGGCGCTCCTCGAGGGAACGCACTACGGCGAGGACGGACGTCAGCGCAATCCGCACCTCCTCGACTACAAGCTCCAGACCGCCGCCGACGTTCCCGCCGTCAAGCTCGCGCTGGTCGAGCGCCCTGCGCCCGACGGCGGGCCCCGCGGCCTCAAAGGGGTGGGCGAGCCGCCGGTGACTCCGACGGCCGGCGCCGTCGGCAACGCGATCGCGGCCGCCTGCGGGGCTCGCCTGCACGGCCTGCCGATGACGCCGCTCCGCATCTGGGCCTCCCTGAACGGCGAGGAGGGCTCCTGATGGACCGGCGGTACTTCCAGCCGGCGACGGTCGAGGAGGCGATCGGCGTTCTCTCGGAGCTCGGCGGGCAGGTCGACGTCGTCGCCGGCGGCACCGACCTCGTGGTCGGCGACCGCAGCGGCAAGCGTCCCCTGGGAGCGGCGCTGCTCGCGATTCACGACGTACGCGAGCTGCGCGGGATCGGCGAGCGTCCGGACGGTGGGCTCCACCTGCGCGCGCTCACCACGCACGCCGAGCTCGAGGAGCACCCCGCCGTTCGCCTCAGCTACCCGGCGCTCTCCGACGCGGCGGCGCTCGTCGGCTCTCCTGCGACGCGGAGCACCGGCACCCTCGGCGGTAACCTCGTGAACGCCTCGCCGGCGATGGAGACGGGAAGCCCCCTGCTCGTCTTCGACGCGGTCGTCGAGCTGGTCTCCAGGCGGCGCCGTCGCGACCTCGGCCTCGCGGACTTCCTCGTCGGCCCCGGCGTGGCGGCCCGCGAGCCGGACGAGCTCGTCATCGGGGTCGTCGTCCCCCCGCTGCCGAGCGGACGCTGCGGGAGCGCCTACGTGCGCCTCGAGTACCGGCATGCGATGGAGATCGCCGTCGTCGGGGCGGCGGCGCTCGTGTGCCTCGACGGCGCCGACCGCGTCCGCGAGGCGAGGCTGGCGCTGACGGCGGTGGCGCCCGTCTGCCTGCGCGTCCCGGCTGCCGAGGAGATCCTCGCCGGAGCCGAGGCCACGCCCGCCCTCCTCGCCGAGGCCGCGGCGGCCGCGGCAGGATCGGCGCAGCCGATCAGCGACGTCCGGGGCACCTCCGCCTACCGGAGCGCAATGGTCCCCGTGATCGCCAGGCGAGCGCTCGAGCGCGCGAGCGCACGGGCAAAGGAGGCGAGATGAAGGCGAGCGCGACGCTGACCGTCAACGGCGTCCCGTACGGGATCGAGATCGAGCCGCACCGATCGCTCCTCTCCGTGCTGCGCGGCGAGCTCGGCTTGACGGGGACGAAGGAGGGCTGCGACGACTCCGAGTGCGGAGCCTGCATGGTGCTGCTGGACGGCCGGCCCCTCAACTCGTGCAGCTACCTGGCGCTCCAGGCCGCCGGGCGCGACGTGACGACCGTCGAGGGCCTCCAAGGCGGTGACGAGCTCCATCCGCTCCAGCGCGCCTTCCTCGAGGAGGGGGGTGTCCAGTGCGGCTTCTGCACGCCGGGCATGCTGATCTCGTCGGTCGCCCTGCTCGCTCGCAACGCGCGCCCGAGCGAGGAGGAGATTCGCCTCGCCCTGGGCGGAAACCTCTGCCGCTGCACTGGGTACGCGAAGATCGTTCGGGCCGTCCAGCGCGCGGCCACCGAGCTCGCAACGGCCTGACGCGGCTCCTCCCAGCGGGGGGCGGGCGAGGGCTCGCGCGGACCGAGAGAGGCGGGCGCGTACGGTCGGTCCAGCGATGATGATGGGGCCATGACCTGGGTCGACGCCGTCGTTCTCGTCTGGGTCGGTCTCTCGGCCTTCGTCGGCCTGCAGCGCGGTCTCACGGCCCAGGTGGTCTCGCTCGCCGGTCTCGCGCTCGGAGCCTTCCTGGGCGCGAAGCTCGCCCCGTTCTTCCTGCCGGGCGGCGGCAGCTCGGTGTGGGTCCCGTTCGCCAGCCTGATCGGCGCGCTCGTCGGCGCCTTGCTCCTTCAGACGGCGGCGGGCATCCTCGGCGCCCGGCTGCGCCGGGGGCTCAGCGCGGTGCCTCCCCTTCGCGTTGCGGACGGCATCGGCGGCATCGCCCTCGGAGCGGCTCTCGGTCTCGTGGTCGCCTGGCTTGCCGCCGCCGCCGCGCTCCAGCTCGACCGCGCCGCGCTCCGGAGCACCGTTCGCGACTCGGCGATCCTCTCGACGCTCGTCGACGCGGTGCCGCCGCGGTCGGTTCTCCGCACGCTCGCCCGCCTGGATCCGCTGCCGCTCATCACGGCGCCGCCCGACCTGCGGCTCCCTCCGCCGGATCCGAGCGTGCTCGAGAATCCCGTCGCCACGGCCGTTCGGGGCAGCGTCGTGAAGGTGCACACGTCGGCGTGCGGCGCGGCCGTGCAGGGATCGGGCTGGGTCGTTGCACGAGAGCTGGTGCTGACGAACGTCCACGTCGTCACCGGTGCGGACTCCGTCGAGGTAGCCGCCTCGAACGGGTCACCCCACGCCGCCGTCCCCGTCTACCTCGACGTGGAGGACGACGTCGCCGTCCTTCGCGTCGAAGGACTCGAGGCCCCGCCCCTCGATCTCGCCGCTCGCGTGCCAGTCGAAGATCCGGTGGTGTTGCTCGGCTACCCCCGGGACGGGTCGCTCACGGCGGTCCCGGGGATCGCCGGACGCCCGACGAAGGTCTTCGCCGCCGACGCGTACGGCCGCCGGGCGCGGCTGCGCACCGTCGTTCCGCTGCGGGGAATCGTCGAGCGCGGCGACAGCGGCGGTCCGGTGGTGAACGTGCGCGGCCGGGTCGTCGCCATGATGTTCGCGGCGAGCACCGAGGGCGACGGGGGCTTCGGCGTCCCCGCCGGCGAGATCGAGGAAGCGCTCACGGCCGAGCACGGTCCGGTCGACCCCGGCCCGTGTCCGGGCTGACCGAGGGGGCTGTCCGAAAACCCCGCCACGCCCGGAGGCGGCGCGTGAGCGGGCCTGGCGGCGTCCTCAGTCGCGCCTATATGGCCTGGTGGTATCCAGGCGCGCGGTCGGCGCGCTCGTCCTTCCCAGGCACGCTCACGCGCGAGTCCCGAACGCACCGGGGTTTTCGGACAGCCCCCTAGGCCACGCGGGGGCGGCCCGCGGGAAGCAGCGAGCCGACCCACGCCGCGAGCGCTGCCACGAAGGCGGGATCGATTCCGTGCCCGATCGGGCTCTCGCGGTAGACGACCTCCGCGCCCGCTGCCTCGAGGCGCTCACGCGCGCGCCGGGCCCACTCGACGGGGATCACCGGATCCACCGACCCGTGGCCGATCGCCGCTGGGAAGCCTGCACGGGTGTCGAGATCGAGCTCGAAACCCTCGACGGTGGGCATGAACCCCGAGAGACCGACGATTCCGGCCGGCGCCGGGCGCCCCCGGCCGAGGGTCAGCGCGTAGGTCATCACGCAGCCCTGCGAGAAGCCGCCGACGACCGTCTCGGAGAGGGGCACACCCGTGACCTCTGGGAGAGCGTCCAGCCAGGCCGCCGCGGCCGCATACGTCCGCTGGAACGTGTGCGGGTCCGGATAGCCGATGGCGCGCACTGCGTACCAGTGCGCTCCCCCGGGCGGCAGCGCCAGCGGCCCCCGCGGGAGGACGCCGAAGAGACGGCGCTCGGGATCGAGCGCATCGAGCAGGGGTGCGAGGTCGTACTCGTCCGCCCCGCGGCCGTGCAGCAGCACGAGAGCGCCTTCCGGCTCGCCGGCCGCCGGCCGGACGCGGTGCTCGATCGCGGGCGCGGTCACCCTACCTCGCTCCAGCTCTCGCGCGGGTTCGGAAGCGGCGTCAGGACCGGCTCGATACGCTCGCGCAGCGGCTCGAAGGCAGGGGGAAGGATCAGGCGCTCGCCAAGGCGAGCCTGATCCTCGTCGACGGCGAAGCCTGGTCCGAGCGTCGCGATCTCGAAGAGGACGCCGCTCGGCTCGCGGAAGTAGATCGAGCGGAACCAGAAGCGGTCGATGATCGGCGTCGGCCGAGCGCCCGCCGACGCGAGCAGGTCCCTCCACGCGGCGTGCTCCTCCATGGTCGAGGCCCAGGCGACGTGGTGCACGGTGCCCGCTCCCTGGTAGCCGCGGTCCCGAGGCGGCGGATCGTAGGCGTAGAAGGAGCCGCGGCGCTCGCCGCGCACCTCCCAGTCGCTCGCGCCGCCCGGGCGGAAGGCGAGGATCTGCTCGAGGAGCGCTCGGCTGGCGACGGGGTCGGCGCTGTAGGCACGGACGCCGTCGAAGCCCTGCAGGGCGAGGTCAGGGGGGATCTCCGGGTGCACCGCGACGAGCGGCTCGTCGCCGGTCTCGACGGCGGCGAGCTCGTGGCCCATCCCCTCGGGGTCGCCGAAGCGCAGGGCGCTGGGTTCCCGCTCCACGGGGACGCCCTCGGAGTCGAGTCGCTCCGCCCAGAAGTCGAGCGCCGCCGCGGAGGCCACGCGCCAGACGATCCGGTGGACCATGCCGGCGCCGGGACGTCCGGGGCTGGCCCCCGGGTACTCGAAGAAGGTCAGGTCGGCGCCCGGGCTTCCGTCCTCGTCCGCGTAGAAGAGGTGGTAGACGGTCGGATCGTCCTGATTGACGGTCTTCTTGACGAGGCGCAAGCCGAGCACGCGCGTGTAGAAGTCGAGGTTGCGCGGGGCGTCGCCGGTGATCGCGGTGACGTGGTGGATGCCGTCGAGCTTCATGCTTGTGACAACGTTAGGCGGTGCTCCTCTATTCGGCGCAGGCTTCCGGCAACTGCTACAAGGTGCGGCTTCTGCTCGCCCACCTGGGGCTGCCGTACGAGCGCAGGGAGGTCGACGTCGTCGACCGCTCCGGCCGCGGCGAGCTGCTCGGCGGCAAGAGCCCGGTCCTGCGCGTCCCCGTGCTCGAGCTCGACGACGGGCGAGCGCTCGCGGAGTCGAACGCCATCCTCTGGTACCTCGCGGACGGCACGGAGTATCTGCCGCACGACGCCTTCGAGCGCGCGAAGGTGCTCCAGTGGCTCTTCTTCGAGCAGTACAGCCACGAGCCGTACGTGGCCGTCGCGCGCTACTGGGCGTCCGTCCTCCGGCAGCCCGAGCGCTTCGCGGCCGAGCTCGAGGCCAGGCGGCAAGGCGGGTACGCCGCGCTCGACGCCATGGAGTCGCATCTGCACGACAGCACCTTCTTCGTCGCCGGCCGCTACTCGATCGCCGACATCGCCCTCTACGCGTACACCCACGTCGCCGGCGAGGGAGGCTTCGAGCTCGAGCGCTACCCCGCCATCCTGGGCTGGCTGAGCCGCGTGAGGGAGCAGCCGCGGCACGTCACGATGTCCGAGTGAGAGGACGCCCGCCGACGCGGCCCCTACTAGGGCGGCGTGCCGGGCTTGCCGCCGATGAGGTCGACGAACCAGTTCTCGAAGCGCCCCGTCCGTCCCGTGTCGTAGCGCTCGCGGGCCCGGGCGAGCTTCTCCTCGCCGTAGCGGTGGCGCGCCCAGGCAGAGTCCGGCTTTGCGAGGCGGAAAGCGCCGACGATGCCGAAGAGGGGAAGGAAGATCCCGACGGTCCCGATGACGAACTTCCTCTTCAGGAAGCACACCGGAGCGAAGAAGAAGTGGGAGAGGAAGAAGCCGAAGACGATCGCCTTGGGAAGCCGCACGGCGAGGAGGAGACGAGGAGGAGCCCGCCGAGGGCTGCTCCGAGAATGACGGCGTCGACCGAGCTGCGGCCCTCGCTCGTCCAGTACACGTCCTCGAGGTGGAAGATGAGCGCGAACTCGTCGAGCACGAGCGCGGCTCCCACGCCGAAGAGGATCGCGACGATCTCCGGGGCCGGGCTGTCCATGTCCAGGGGAGCTGCCAGGAACAGGCCCGAGACGAGGACGAGGATGATTCCCGGGACGATGTGGTGGAGGTGGACGCCTCCAACGCTGCCGCTTCCCCACCCGCGCGCGCGCGCGAGTCGCGTGTAGCCACGCGGGATCGCGAACGCGACGAGGAATGCGACGAAGACGAAGAGCAGCGGCTCCTTCCCCGCCTCGTAAATGTGCTCGGTGTAGCCGGGGATGAAGCGGAAGAGGTCCACCGTCAACTAGCGTAATCGGCTGTCGATGCGTCGGCTAAAAGGGCGCACGGCACGTCCTCGCCGGCGCCGATCCCGCGCAGCTGGCACGGGGAATCGGCGTGGTGAATACTTCTCGCTTGTTCCCGCACGAGAGGAGACGAGCGTGGGATTCCTGGACAGGCTGCTGGGGCGGACGAAGCAGGTGGCCGAGGGCGCGGCGGACACAGCCGGCGACGTCGTCGACAAGGGGCAGGAGGCCGGCGGCAAAGTGGTCGAGGGCGCCGGCGACGTGGCGGACAAGGCGAAGGACGTCGCCGGGGATGCCGCCGACAAGGTGACGGGCGACTCGTCGAAGCCTCAGGGCTCGAGCGACAGCTAAAGCGCCAGCCGCCGGGGCGGCCACGCCGCCCTCGCTCCGGGCTGGCTAGGCTCGCCGCCGATGCGTCAGCTCGTCGACCGATTGCTCCGGGCCGTCGGGCAGGCGGCCGGGCGCTACGGACCCGATCGCTGCCCGCAGATGGCCGCAGCGATCTCGTACCACACGCTTTTCTCGCTCTTCCCGCTGGCCATCTTCCTCGTCGCCATCTTCGGGCTCGTCCTCCAGGACGAGGAGCGCCGCGAGGAAGTGACGGATTGGCTGCTCGACACCGTCCCGCTGACCGAGAGTGCCGGAACCGACCTCGAGCGCACGATCGACGGGCTGGCGAGCCCGCTCTCTGCGGCGGGCATCGTCGCCCTCGTCGGGCTGCTCTGGGCGGCGAGCGGTCTCATGAGCGCGATCCGCATCACCCTGACCTCGATCTGGCGCGCCGAGCGAGGCAGGCCCTACGTCCGCGGGAAGCTCTTCGACTTCCTGCTCGTCCTCCTCGCCGGGATCCTCGTGCTCGTGGCGTTCGGGACGACGGTGGCGATCCGCATCGTCGAGCACGTGAGCGAGAGCGCCAGCGAGGACCTCGGCGCGTTCGGTTCGGTCGTGTCGGCGGCGGGACAGCTCACGGAAGTCGTGATCCCCCTCGCGGTCGTGTTCGCGACGTTCCTGCTTCTCTACCGCCACGCCCCTCCGGTGCGGCCCGCGTGGCGCGACCTCTGGCCGGGAGCGCTCCTAGCCGCGGTGGGCTTCGAGGCCGTGACGACCGGGTTCGCCTACTACCTCGCCTACTTCGCCGAC
>CAZCIJ010000016.1:0-8011 GCA_964498265.1 uncultured Gaiellales bacterium
CGCCGAGTGGCTTTCGGGCAGAGAGACCGTCTGCTGGTACCGGTTGACGTCCGGCGCTGCCGACGTCGCGGCGTTCTCCGTGGGACTTGCGCAGGTGATCGCACCACTCGTTCCGGGAACGGGCAGCCGCCTGCGCCAGCGCCTGCGGGTTGCCGAGCCGCCTGAGAACGCCGCTCGCCCTCTTGCGGAGCTCCTCGCCGAAGACATCGCCCGTTGGCCCGACGGCGCCTGGCTCGTGCTCGACAACTACCAGCACGTGATCGACTCAGCCCCGGTCGAAGATTTCATGGACTGGCTCTTGATGCTCGCGCCCCGTCTGCGTGTGCTCGCGACCACACGCCGCCGGCCGGGCTGGGCAACAGCCCGGCGCATTCTCTACGGCGAGACCGCCGAGGTCACCCAAGAGCAGCTGGCCATGACGGACCAGGAGGCCGCAGAAGTCCTTGCCGCGCGACCGCCCGAGCTGACTCACGCGGTTATCGCGCAGGCCCAGGGGTGGCCGACGTTGATCGGCCTCGCAGCTCTCGCAACCACGGCAGAGATCCCGACGGAACGCGTGTCGGAGGAGCTCTTCCGCTACTTCGCGGAGGAGGTCCTGCGCCAGCAGCCGGAGTCCGTCCAGCAGTTCATGCTGCTCGCCTCTATCCCACAGACGCTGACTCCCGCACTCGCTGAGAGCGCGCTCGGCCTCGACGCCTCCGACAGGACAATCGCGCGGCTGGCCGACGAGGGCCTTCTCCGCGAGGACCCCCCGGGCCATTGGTCTTTCCATCCACTCCTGCACGACTTCCTTCGACGGCGCCTCGAGGCCGAGCAGCCTTCCGTCGCGTCCGCCCTCATCGACCGCGTCATCGCGCACACCCGTGAGCTGGCGAGTTGGGAGGAGTCCTTTGAGCTCGCCATTTCGAGCGGACGCCTCGACGTTGGCGCAGAGGTTCTCGGAGACGCCGCTCCCTCACTCTTGTCCGCTGGACAGATCGAGACGGTCGAAAAATGGCTGGCCGCCTGCGGGCCAGTCGTCTACGGCCATCCCACCGCGTTGCTCGCGCAGGCCGACGTCGCCTTGCGACGCGGGCGGCTCACAGAGACAGCGAGCCGTGCCCAGGATCTGGCCGTGGATTCTTCGGTGAGTGATTCAATTCGATCTCGCTCTTGGTGCCTTGCTGCGCGCGCGATGCATCTCCTGTCACGGGACAAGGAGACCCTTGAGCTCGCCCGCCACTCGCTTGCCTGTGCAACAACCGACGCTGAAGTGATGGAGAGTCTCTGGACGGCGTTCTTGGCTGCCAATGATCTCGAAAGCGCTGAGGCTCGCTCTCTACTCCTCGAGTACACGCAGCATGCGGCCGGTGACGTGGACGTCCGTCTACGAACCTGTACTGCAATGATTCTCCATGCACAACGCACCGGTCGAACAGATGGCGTAGCGGCCCAAGCTGAATCGCTATTACCGCTCATCACCTCAGCAAAGGATCCGTTCGCTTACACAACATTCGTCTCTAGTTTTGCCTACTTGCAGGCTCAGCGCGCTTACTATAAGGAGGCGATGGAACTTGTGGATATCGGACTCACCAAGGCACGCGAGATGCGTGTCGAGTGGGTTGAGTCCACGAATCTTGTTGCGCGTGCTTATGTTGAAACGGGGCTGCGGCGCTTCCGAGGCGCGCGACGCACCGCGCGCGACCTCTTCGACTCGGGCCTCCGTCTTAAAGACATGTACTTGTGTGCCTGCTCTCGAATCCTCGCCCTTCGTATTGACCTTTGCCAAATGGGCCCTTCAGCCCCAGATCAGCATAGTCCATTTCGCGAATCCTCAGTCGTTCCCCACTATGTCCAGGGCGAGCTAGCTTCCCTCCGAGCTCTGAGATTGGCTGCAAGGCATGATGACGCTGGTGCAAGCGAGCTTGCTCATCAAGCGCTAAACCTAACTCATTCCGTTGAGACTGCCTTCATCGCCCGTTTTGCTCTGTTCATCGTTTCATATTCTACATCTGATGCCAAGGTACGGGATCAAGCATTGCGTCTACTGAAGCGAGTCGTTGAGGCGGAGGCTTTTGATTCTTTCGTCCTTGCGTATCGCGTCCACCCGCCGATCTTGTCATTGGCGCTTGATCTCTTCGGGCCCGAGAATCCTTTGAGCGACGCCGCCGCTCGTGCCAATGACTCGAGTCTTGCGAGAAAGTGCGGTCTAGAAGTCACGATGGTGTCGGACTCCGGGCTCCGTCTGAGTTCTCTGACACCTCGCGAAGTCGAAGTGCTGACACTCATTGAGCGCGGCTTCTCTAATGCCGAGATCGCACAGACCCTTGTGGTGGAAGTGAGCACCGTGAAGTCTCATGTCCACAGCATCCTTCGGAAACTTGGCGTCAGCACGAGACTTCAAGCTGCGCTCACGGCGCATGCCACGTCGGCTGACTAGTGAAGTCAGGCTGCGGTTATCTCGAGAGCCGGCTGAAGCTCGGGATGTGCTTGGGCCTCAAGTGCAAAGTCAGCCCGGACTCCAGAGGAGTAACCTTCGCCCGCGGACTCAAGAATGACATCAAACGCAGCGACGACCTCAGGATCGAACTGTGTTCCAGCTGCCTGACGAAGCCGGCTTCGCGCGAGATTGACGGGCATGGCGTCTCGGTACGGTCGCGCCGAGGTCATGGCGTTGTACGCGTCGGCAACGCAAATGATCCTCGAGAGCAACGGGATTTCGTGGTCGACGAGGCCATCAGGATAACCTTGGCCGTCGGTACGCTCATGATGATGTCTGACGATCTTTGCGATCTCGGCGTAGGCCTCGACGTTAGCGAGGATGCGCTCCCCAATTACAGAGTGGTCCTCCATTGCACGCCGTTCCTGGAGTGTAAGTGGGCCATTCTTCTCAAGGATTCCGGGCGAGACACCAATCTTGCCGATGTCGTGCAGGAGCCCGGAGAGATGAGCAAGTTGCTGAGCCTCGACAGACAGTCCGAGTTCACGTGATATATCCCGCGCGTACACGGCGACGGCAGCCGAGTGCCCGGCCGTATAGCGATCTCGCGCATCGAGGGTCGTGACAAGAGCACTGGCGAACGAGAGGTTCGCTTTCCGCAAACTCTGATTCGCGGACGCCAGATCCTGGGCCAGCCGTCGTTGTTCCTGATACATGGAAAAGAGCCGCTGAGCGGCCAGGGCGGGAAGAAGAAAGAGAACGACCGCCCAAGGGGAGAGTTCAACGTACGCGATGACAAGAGGTGCTATTAGGGCCACGTAGAGAATGGCCGCACTTGGGACGACTGGAAGGCTGCTATGGAGGATCTCGATGGCACCAGTACCGCGACGAATGCGGAAAGTAAGCGCCGCGAGGCCGACGTCCAAGAGTTCATACGTAATGGCAGCTGCAGCTGTCCCGATCACGATCGCACCCAGGTCATTACCTACTGCGTGGTCTACCCATGCAGCCACCAAGCCGGCGAGAGCAGCAGGAATGGGCCGGCCAGCTGTGTAGACGGCCCACTTCATATAGGGAGGGCGGAAGTCCCCGAGCATGGAGACGGCCGCGATGACCATCCCTGCAGATGGTCCTATGGCCACGGCCGCGAACAAGGTCGGCACTGACGCTACGGACACCTCCAGGGACGGAGTGATCCGCAGACTCCCTCTCTCCGAAACCGCACCGAGTACAGCGAGGACTGCGACGAGCCAAGCGGTCCCAAGTCCGTAGCCCGATAGAGCAAGCGAGACGGCAAGCCCGATCGACATGAGCGTAAGGCCGCTCACGTACGCGAGCAGCCGCCAAGGGATCACGGGGACAGTTCCGCCTTCCCCCCCTTGCGGGGTAACCCGATCGGGGGATATACTTGGCAAGCCGTCATCTCCCGGAGGAGAGGAGTGGTGTATGAGGAGATCTCTCATCCGCCTGGGAGTGCTTCTGGCATCCTTCGCCTCGCTTGCGGCGCTCGCAGGTGCTTGGAAGGCTTGGTAGACCCAGTCGCAGCTTGGTAGTTAGCCGCAGGTAGCAGCATCCCTCCTACGGGGGATTCTCCCGGGACCCTGTGGATAACTGACAGAGGCCTCTGGTTCGGCGGGGCGGCAGAGCCGCCCCGCTGGACATTTCCTACTCGATCAGGCCGCGGCGGAGCCCGACTGCGACGGCGTGCGCGCGGCTGCGAGCCTGGAGCTTCGCCAGCAGGTGCCGTACGTGGGACTTCACCGTCTCCTCGGAGAGGTGGAGGTGCTGGCCGATCTCGCGGTTGACGAGCCCGTCGGCGATGAGCTGGAGCACCTGCCGCTCGCGGGCGGTCGGCTCCTGCTCATGGCGCCGTGCGGGTGCATGGAGAGCGACCGCCCCGGCCGACGGCAGTCCGTTCTCGCGGTTGCGCCGCGCGGCGGCCTCGTCGAAGCGACGCACGTGGTCGAGGTAGCGGCCGAGGATCTCCCTTCGCTCTTTCGCGTCCATCACTCGAGACATCGGCCTTGCGCACGCGACCGTTGACCCCCAGGAAGGGGGAAAACCGCTGCTCAGCGGAGGGAACGAGCGCGGCCAGCTACGCCGCGACCGAGATCATGTCTCGGAGAGCGCCGAGGCGCTGCAGCGCCTGGCCCTCGAGCTGGCGCACGCGCTCGCGCGTGAGACCGAGCTCGTGCCCGATGGCCTCGAGCGTCCACGGATCGCCCTCGAAGCCGAAGCGAAGCTCGAGGATCCGCCGCTCGCGCTCGGGGAGCGCATCGAGCGCGCGGCGCACGCCTTGCTTGCGCAACGACTCCTCGGCCTCCTCGAACGGATCGGCCGCCTCGCGGTCGGCGAACAGGTCGCCGAGCTCACCCTCGTCGTCGGAGCCGACGGACTGGTTCAGGGAGACCGACGCCTGGGCGGCGCCCATGGCCTCCTCGACGTGCTGGGCGGGGATGCCCGTCGCGTCGGCGAGCTCGTCCTTCGTCGCCTCCCGTCCGAACTCGAGCTCGAGCCGGCGCGCCGCGCGGAAGAGCTTCTGCTGGCGCTCGACGACGTGCACGGGCACGCGAATCGTGCGCGCGTGGTTAGCAACGGCGCGCTGGACGGACTGGCGGATCCACCAGGTCGCGTACGTCGAGAACTTGTAGCCGCGGCGCCAGTCGAACTTCTCGACGGCGCGGTTCAGGCCCAGAGTCCCTTCCTGGATGAGATCGAGGAACGGAACGCCGAGCCCGCGGTAGCCCTTCGCAATCGACACGACGAGCCGCAGGTTCGACTCGATCATCCGTCGCTTGGCGCGCGGATCGCCCTTCTCGATGCGCTTCGCGAGCATCACCTCCTCGGAGGCGGTCAGCAGCCGGTGGCGACCCACGTCAGCGAGGAAGAGCTGCAGCGAGTCGCCGGCGCCCGGAACCGGCTCAGCAGAGAGGGCGACGTCCTCGGCCTCCTCGGCGGGCGGTCCCACCTCAACGCCGAGAGCCTCGAGCTCGCCTGTGAAGACGGCGAGCTCCTCGTCCCCCAGCTCGAGCTCGAGCGCGAGGGCCTCAAGCTCTGCCAGCTCGACGAAGCCCCGCTCCTCGGCGATATCGATCAGCGATCGAACCTGCTCAGTCTCAAGAAGCTCGTGCACCGTCCCCTAACTCTCTGAAGTTAGTGATCACTAGAAGTCTATCACCTTCACTGGTCATCGGTTCGCAGTACGACTACCTCTTACCCTTAAACGAGTGACCCTACGCCCTCTTTCTTGCTACGGGGGAGAACGCGCGTCGGATGGAGGCTATTCCGCGACGGCGCCGACGGGCTCGGCGGGCTCGGCCTGAGGCTGCTTCGCCCAGTCCTCGTCGAACTCGACGCGCCACTTGCCGTCGTCGCCTTGCTCGAGGCGGAGCCTGGCGCGGAAGCTCCGGCCGGCGCGGCTGCGGAAGCCCGTGACCGGCTTCTCGGTGCGTCCGGTCGCGATGAGCTCCTTCACGACCGACACGGGCAGGATCTTGCCCGCCTTGCGCTTCCAGATCACGAAGCCGCAGCCGGGATCGTCCTTCGTCCAGCACGAGTAGCCCTTCCGGTTCTCGATCACGTCCCGGCCGCAGATGGGGCAGGGGCCGAGGTTCGCCCGCTCGATCTTCACGTCCTTCAGGCGGTCGAGGTCGGCCACGGTCTCGCTCGTGAAGCGCTCGATGTCGGACATGAACGCCGGCCGGCTGTCCTCGCCGTGCTCGATCATCCCCAGGCGGTGCTCCCACTCTCCGGTCAGCTCGGGCGAGGTGAGCGGATGCTCGCCGAGGAGCTGGATGACCTGCACGCCCTTCTCGGTCGCGTGCAGCGCCCGGCCGTCCCGCTCGACGTAGCCCACGTCGATCAGCCGCTCGATGATGGCGGCGCGCGTCGCCGGCGTCCCGATGCCCCGGTCCTTCATCGCCTCCCGGAGCGCGTCCTCCTCGATGTCCTTGCCGGCGCCCTCCATCGCCGCCAGGAGCGAGGCGTCCGAGAAGCGACGCGGCGGCTGGGTCTCCTTGCGCAGCGCCGCCACCCGGCGCGTCTCGACGCGCTCGCCGTGCGCCAGGGCGGGCAGCGACTGATCTCCGCCCGAGTCGTCCTCGTCGGCGCCGGTGGACCGCGGCTCCTCGCCGTAGACGCCCTTCCAGCCGGCCTCGAGCAGCAGGCGCCCGCTCGTGCGGAAGACGCGCGTCTCCACCGTGGTCTCGACCCGGGTGCGCTCGAACACCGCCTCGGGATGGAACGCGGCGAGGAAGCGCTTGGCCACGAGGTCGTAGACGCGTCGCTCGTCGTCGTTCATCTTCTCGAGCTTGTGCTCGGAGCGGGTCGGGATGATCGCGTGGTGGTCCTCGACCTTCGCGTCGTTCACGACGCGACCGAGCGGAAGCTTCTCGAGGCCGGTCACGTAGGCGGCCGCCTGGGCGTAGGCAGCGTTCGCGCCCACGTGGAAGGCCGTCGGCTTGATCTCGCCGATCAGCTCACTCGTGAGGTAGCGCGAGCTCGTACGCGGGTACGTGATCGCCTTGTGCTCCTCGTACAAGCGCTGAGCAGCGGCGAGCGTGCGCCGCGCCGAGAAGCCGTGGAGGGTGTTCGCGTGGCGCTGCAGCGATGTCAGGTCATAGAGGAGCGGCGGCGCCTCGCGCTCCTCCTTCTTCTCGAGCTTCGTGATCTCCCCAGGACGCCCCTCGCAGTCGCCGACGATAGCAGCCGCCTCCTCCTCGGCGAGGCGCTTGCCGCCGAGGTAGCGACCCTGGTACAGGCGCTCGCCCGAGGCGGCGAAGTCCGCCTCCACCAGCCAGTAGGGCTCGGGCTTGAAGTCGCGGATCTCGAGCTCGCGCTTGACGACGATCGCAAGCGTCGGCGTCTGCACGCGGCCGAGCGAGACGGCACCGTCGAACGCTCCGCGCAGCCGGATGGAGGCGGCACGCGTCGCGTTCATCCCGACGAGCCAGTCTGCCTCGGAGCGCGAGCGGGCGGCGGCCTCGAGCTGCTTCATCTCCTCGCCCGGGCGCAGGTGGCCGAACGCCTCCTGGATGGCGACCTTCGTCATCGAGTTGAGCCAGAGGCGCTCCACGGGCTTGCCGACCTTCGCCGTCTCGTACGTGTACGCGAAGATCAGCTCGCCCTCGCGCCCGGCGTCGCAGGCGTTGACGATGCTGCCGACGTCGTCGCGGCGCATGAGCTTGTGCACGACCGAGAGCTGCTTCTTGGACTTCTCGTCGTTGGGGACGAGCTTGAACTTCTTCGGGACGATGGGCAGGTCGGAGAAGCGCCAGCGCTTGAGCTTGGCGTCGTATGCGTCCGGCTCGGCGAGCCCGACGAGGTGCCCGACCGCCCAGCCGACGACGTAGTCGTCGGACTCGAGGTATCCCTCGTGCTTGGCGAACTTGCCCGGCAGCGCGCTCGCGAGATCGCGGCCGACCGAGGGCTTCTCGGCGATGATGAGTGTCTTGCCCACAGCGGAACACCATAGCGAGCCCAGTCAAGAGCACCGCCCTCTCGGGGCTGGGGAACACCCCGAGGCGCCCTGGGCATACCGCCTCGCGTTGCGCTTGACAGGTCCGATCATAAGAGGGCCCTACCGGCTTCGGG
>CAZCIJ010000016.1:8021-21625 GCA_964498265.1 uncultured Gaiellales bacterium
GGGCCGGCGGGCTCGAGCACGTGCCGTCCGGCCGAGGATTCGTCGTCGGAGCGAACCACACGTCGAACCTCGATCCGTGGCCCCTTGGAGTCGTGCTCGCGCCGCGCCACCTCTGCTACATGGCCAAGTCGGAGCTCTGGTGGTTTCCGCTGAGCGCCGTCATCGCCGCCAGCGGATCCTTCCGGGTGCGCCGTGGCGGGCACGACGTGGAGGCCTTCGAGAACGCCGTGCGAGTCGTGCGCGAGGGACGCGTGATGGCGATGTTCCCGGAGGGAACGCGCCGTCACAAGGGCTTACGCAAGAAGCACGTGCCCCGGCCGCACACGGGTGCGGGCAGGATCGCGCTCGCCGCCCCCTCCCCGCTCGTCCCTGCCGCCATCCGAGGCATGGACAGGCTGACGCGGCTCGGGCCGCTGCGCGTCCTGTTCGGGCCGCCGATCCCGCTCGACGACCTCCGCGACCTCGACTCGTACGAGGCCGCCCGAATCGGGACGGAGCGCCTCTGGGCCGAGATCCGCCGTCTCGAAGGCGTGCTTGCCCGCGATGCCTAGGCATTTCCCAGCACGCGGGCGCCTCGCGGACACGCCCCGATGAGGCCGCTGCTCGCCGTCGACGGCGACTCGCTCGCGCACCGGGCCTTCCACGCGCTGCCACGCTCGATCACGGACGGGGACGGCGAGCCCGCGAACATGATCGTGGGGTTCACGAGCATGCTCACGACGCTCTGGGACGCGGAGCGTCCGCGCACGGTCTTCGCCGGCTTCGACACCCTCGACGTCCCCACCTACCGCCACGAGATCTTCGCCGGCTACCAGGCGGGCCGCGACTTCCCGCCGGAGCTCAGACGCCAGCTCGACCGCCTGCCCGAGCTCGTCGAGGCTCTCGGCTTCGCCTGGGCCAAGGCGCCCGGGTACGAGGCCGACGACTTCCTCGCCGCCGCTGCCCGCGCCGAGACGGCGCGCGGCGGCACGACGCTCGTCGTCACGAGCGACCGCGACGCCTTCCAGCTCGCTTCCGAGACGGTGACGCTGCTCATGCCGAAGCGCGGCGTCAGCGTGCTCGACCGCGTCGGACCCGCCGAGGTGCGCGAGCGCTACGGCGTCGAGCCGGCGCAGGTACCGGACTTCATCGCGCTCCGCGGCGACCCCTCCGATCGCATGCCCGGCGCCGCGGGAGTCGGCCCGGCAAAGGCGGCCGGAGTCCTGCGCGAGCACGGGACGCTGGCGGCGGCGCTCGCGGCGGGCCGCTTCGCCGCCGAGGCCGATGCGCTGCGCACCTACCTCGACATCGCGACGCTCCACGCGGATGCACCGCTCCCTCCGCTCCCAGACGCGGAGCCGGATTGGACGGGGGCCGCGGAGCTCCTCTCCTCGATGGGGCTCAGGGGGGCGTCGGAGCGTCTTAGGGGGCTGTCCAAGAACCCCGACACGTCCGGCGGCGGCGCGTGAGTCCCGAACGTCCCGGGGTTCTTGGACAGCCCCTCAGCTCGCGGGCATGATCACGACGTGCTCCTCGCGCGGGCCGTGCACGCCGAGGGTCAGCACCTGCTCGATGTCCGCCGAGCGGCTCGGGCCCGAGACGATCGCGAGCGCGCTCGGCAGGCTCCCGCCGAGAGCGCTCAGGAGCTCCTCGAGCCCCGACAGCACCCGGTCCTCGCTCACGACCGTGACGTGCACGTCGGATCGCAGCGAGCGGACGCGCGGCTCCTCCGGGGAGGCGGCGATCACGACGCTGCCGGGGTCGGCCAGGGCGTAGAGCGCCTCCGAGACCGTCGCCTCCGGCAGCGGCGGGACCACGCGGTAGTGCACGCGGAAGCCGTTTCGCTTCAGGTTCGCGGAGAAGCGCTCGATGCGCGCGGCGGCCGGCTCGATCACTTCCAGGCCCGGTAGCGACGGCGGACAAGCGACGGGAGCGCACGCCCCTGAGACCAGGTCTTGCCGGGTCCCGCCATCCGAGCCAAGCGCTGACCGAGACGGGCCAGAGAGGTCGAGAGCCGGTACCCGAACGTCGAGGACCACGCGAGCGACCACAGGCGTAGGGCGAGGCGCTCTCGCCTCGAGCCGACGCGCTGCTCCACGAGGTCGGCACGGAGCTCGAGCAGCAGCTCGTGCAGCGGGATCTTCACGGGGCACGCCTCCGTACACGCGCCGCAGAGCGACGAGGCGTGCGGGAGGGAAGGCGCGTTGCGCAGGCCGACGAGCAGCGGAACGAGCACCGCCCCCATCGGGCCCGAGTACACCGGCCCGTAGGCCGCGCCCCCGGTCTTCCGGAAGACGGGGCAGACGTTGAGGCACGCGCCGCAGCGGATGCAGGCGAGCATCTCCTCGTACTTCGTGCCCATGAGGTTGCGCCGCCCGTTCTCGAGGAAGACGACGTGGAGCTCGTCGGGCCCGTCCTCCTCCCCCTCGCGACGCGGCCCGGTCACGAGCTGCGTGTAGCTCGTGAGGGGCTGCCCCGTGGCCGACCGGCCCAGCAGCTCGAGGAGAGGAGCGAGGTCGGCGAGCGTCGGCACGAGCCTCTCGATTCCCGTGATCGCGATGTGCACCTTCGGGAGGGCAGACAGCAGCCGGGCGTTCCCCTCGTTCGTGACGGTGACCACGGTGCCGGTCTCGGCAACGCAGAAGTTCGCGCCCGTGACGCCGACGTCGGCCGTGAGGAAGACCTCGCGAAGCTGCATGCGCGCAGAGCGCGTCAGCTGCTCGAGCTCTGCCGGGACCTCCGACCCCTGCGCGCGGGAGAACAGCCCGGCGACGTCCTCCTTCGTCTTCTCGATCGCCGGCGCGACAATGTGCACGGGGTGGTCGCCGGCGAGCTGGAGGATGTACTCGCCGAGGTCCGTCTCGACCACCCTCAGACCCCCGGCCTCGAGCGCCTCGTTCAGGCCGATCTCCTCCGCGGCCATCGACTTCGACTTCGCGACGAGCTTCGCCTCCCGGCGCCGGCAGACGTCGAGCACGTAGGCGCACGCCTCCTCGGGCGTGGCGCAGACGTGCACGTGCCCTCCACGAGCCTCGAGAGAGCGGGTGAACTCGGCGAGGTAGCGGTCGATGTCGCGGACGGCGCTCATGCGGATCTCGTGCGCGCGCGCTCGGAGCGCCTCGACGTCGGGCAGCTCGGCCCAGGCGTCGAGACGGTGGGAGCGCAGGCGGGCGATGGACGACTCGATCGCGCCCTGAAGGTGGGCGTCGGCCATCTTCTCCCGCGCGACCTGGCGGAAGCGCCCCGGCGGCTGCGCGAGCCCGGTCACTCCTCGCCGCGCCCCCTGGCCGCGGCCGGCCCCGCCCCGGCGCCGGCTCGTGCGCCGATCCCGCGCGCCAGCGCCGTCGCGAGGTGGACGACGGGGAGCCCGTCGGTCCGCCGTGCCCGGCCGTCGAGGTGCATGAGGCATCCGGGGTCCGCGGTGACGAGCGCCTCGGCGCCGACGGCGTCTGCCGACCCGAGCTTGTCGTCGGCCATGGCGAGAGAGATCTCGGGCTGGCGCACGGCGAAGGTCCCGCCGAAGCCGCAGCACAGATCGGGCCTCGGCAGGAGCACGACCTGAGCCGCGGTCTGCTCGAGGAGCCGCCGCGGGGGGTCGGAGATCCGGAGCTCGCGCAGCATGTGACAGGAGTCGTGGTAGACGACCGTGCGGCCCTCGTTGCGAGGGGGAAGCACGATCCCGTTCGCGTCGAGGAGCGCCGAGAGCTCCCATACCTCGTATGGCTCGGCGCCGACGAGCGCCGGGAGATGGTGCGCGACCATCGACGTACACGAGCCGGAAGGCAAGACGACCGGCAGCGAGCGCGAGAACGCGCGCACGAAGGTCCGCGCGACGCGACGCGCCGCTTTCCGGTGACCGGCGTTGAACGCGGGCTGGCCGCAGCAGACCTGCTTCGGGGGAAACTCGACCTCGAAGCCGGCCTCGCGAAGCAGCACGTCGGCGTCGGCGACGACCTCCGGGTAGAGCAGGTCGCCGAGACACGTCGCGAAGAGCTGGACGCGCTGAGCGGCCACGAGAAGAAGCCTACGTTGGGCGGCGGCCGACGACGAGCTGGGACGGAATGCCGAGCTCGGCGGCGAAGGTCCTCACGTCGACGAAGCCGGCGGTCGCGAGCCGCGCCTCGGCTTCGGCCGGCTCGAGGACCGCGCCGCCGGAGCGCGCTGTGCGAAGACGAGCGAGCGCGGTCTCGAGGGTGCCGCCTCCCCGATACATGCCGAACAGCACCCAGCCGCCCGGTCGCAGCGCGGCGAGCGTGCGCGCGCATGCAGCGTCGACGGCGCCGGGCCCGAGGAACGGTCCGGCGATGAACGCCAGATCGAAGGCGGCCTCGTCGCCGAGGTCCTCCACCCTCTGGCGGCGCAGCTCGACGCGTCCGGCGAGCCCGGCCGCCACGACGTTACGGCGCGCCAGCTCGAGCGCAGGCTCCCACGGGTCGATGCCGATCGCGAGCAGCTCCGGGTAGAGGCGGCACATCGCGATCGACAGCGCGGCGACGCCGACTCCCACGTCCAGGAAGGCCGCGCCCGGGCGGGCGAGAGCCTCCTCGAGCCCTTCGAGCGTCGGAGCGAGGACGTCGTGAACGACCTCGGCGAATGCGGCGGAGTTCTGCCCGAGGCTCTCGAGCAGCTCGAAGTCCGTGTAGGCCCACCCCGGCGCCCGCGTCGGATCGGTCAGGAGATCGACGGCTTGGAGGAAGGTGGCTCGAATCGGAGCGAGCACCGTCCCCAGCTCCTCCGGCGTCGAAGAGGCGAGAGCGTCCTCGACCCCGAGCGCGACCACGACCTCCTCGATGCAGCGCCCGACGTCCCGCGGCGCTTCCTGGCCGGTCGCGCGCAGGCGAAGCGCGGCGCCAAGCGTGGCGAGGGCCTCGGCCTGCGCCGAGAGCCGCGCTACGACAGCCCTGATCTCGTCGTCGGCCACTCCGGCTGAGCCTAGACGATTGATTCGGATCGGCCCATGCGGGTTGCATCCGTCACGCCCCTCCGCTAAGGTGCCACCCGTCCGCCGCTGAGGGCGGACGAGTGAGGCACGGGGCCTCAGGAGTCGTTCGGGGCTCCTGGGCCTTTTTTTGTTGGTCCAACCCCAGGAGGCAGGGATGCGATGGTGAAGGTCGAGGCAGTTGTCGTCAGGGAACGGGTCGAGACGGTCATCGACGCCGTCGAGGAGCAAGCTGGGCATATCGGCGTGACCGTCATCGAGGCCGTGGGGCACGGGCGCCAGCGCGGGATCACGCACGAGTATCGAGGCCGCATCTTCGAGTCGCGCTTCCTCCCCAAGGCGTTCCTCCTGTTCATCGTGGACGACTCGAAGGCCGACGCGGTCGTCCACGCGATCGTGGACGCGGCGAGGAGCGGTGCGGAGTCCGGGGACGGGATCTGCTGGACGTCGCCGGTCTTCGGCGTCACGCACCACAGGACAGGTCTAAGGCTCGAGGAGGTGGAGGTGGCGTGAGCCCGGATACCATCATCGCGACCAGCACGATCTGGGTCGTCGTCGCGGCCGTGCTGGTCATCTTCATGCAGGCCGGGTTCGCCCTCCTCGAGGCGGGCATGACTCGCATGAAGAACGCAGGACACGTCGCCGGGAAGACGCTCCTCGTCTTCGGCATCGCCGCGGTCGTCTACTACCTCATCGGCTTCGGCATCGCATTCGCCGACGGCGGCAACGGCATGATCGGCGGAACGAGCGGCTTCTGGCCGAACGTGGACGAGCTGCTCGCCGTCGGACAGGCTCCCTTCAGCTGGTTCGGCCAGGTCAACGGCGCGACCGCCTACCTCTTCGAGGTCGCATTCGCCGGCGTGTCCCTCGCGATCGTCTGGGGCGCCATGGCCGAGCGCACGAAGCTGTGGGTCTACTTCGCCTTCGGCGTCGTCTACATCGTCATCTACTCCATCGTCTCGCACTGGATCTGGAGCCCCGACGGCTGGCTGTTCGCCAGGGGCATGCAGGACTTCGCGGGATCGACGGTCGTGCACTTCCAGGGCGCGCTCGCCGGGCTCGCCGGAGCGATCCTCCTCGGCGCTCGCGTGGGCAAGTTCGGCGCGGACAAGAAGCCGAACGCGATCCCGGGCCACAACATGGTCTACGTCACGCTCGGCGTCATGATCCTGTGGTTCGGATGGTTCGGCTTCAACCCGGGCTCGACGCTCGGCATCGACTACGGAGGAATCGGGTTCTTCGGCTACGTGGCGCTCAACACCAACATCGCGGCCGCGTGCGGCGTGATCGGCGCAGCGCTCACCAGCTGGGTCAAGCTCGGCAAGCCGGATACGTCGATGATGCTCAACGGCGCCATCGCCGCGCTGGTCGCGATCACGGCGGCGTGCGCGTTCGTCGCGCCGTGGGCCGCGATCCTCGTCGGCCTCGTCGCGGGGTTCATCGCCGTGATGGGATCGCTGCTCATCGAGAGGGTCCGCATCGACGACCCGGTCGGCGCGATCGCCGTTCACGGCCTCGCCGGCGTGTGGGGCACCCTGTCGCTCGGGTTCTTCACGCTGCCGGCACTGGCGGAGTCGCTCGACTGGGGTCAGGGCGGTCTCGCCTACGGCGGAGGCGCCCACCAGCTCGGACAGCAGGCGCTGGGCCTCGTGGCGGTCGGCGGGTTCACGTTCGCCGCCTCGTTCCTCGTCCTGTTCGTCTTCAAGACGCTCTTCGGGATTCGCGTCGAGGAATCGGTCGAGACGGCCGGGCTCGACGTGTCGGAGCACGGGATGTGGGGCTACCCCGAGTTCTACATCCCGGTGCCGGGTGGCTATGGCACGGAATCTCACGGCCATATCACCGGGCAATCGCACGCCGGTAGGCCACCCGTGCCTGCTGCCGTGCACCAGGCATCCGCCTACCCGGACTCCGGATAGGCGGAGCCTCCTTCCTCCCTAGCGGCCCGCGCGATCCGCCTCGTCGCGCGGGCCGCCCCCTACCCGCCTGCAAGCCTCCGGTAATCCTCTCGGACCGGCACGAAGAAGTCCAGCACCCGGCAGCCTTCGCTGCCGGTGCGGGCCGAGTGCTCGATGCCGCCCGGAATCTGGTAGACGTGGCCCGGGCGCAGGACGTGATCGACGCCGTCGATCGTCATCGTCATCTCGCCCTCGAGGATCATCCCGAGCTGCTCGTGCTCGTGCTCGTGCAGCGGCACGACGGCGTCCGGATCGAGCTCGACCAGGTTCAGCATCGCTCCATGCCCGAACAGGGGGTACATGCGAACGCCGGGCGCCAGCACGTACGGCCCGCACTCGGCGATCTGGACAACCTGAGCCACGGCGGAGGACAGACTACGGCGTCGCGAGGATCTTGGCCAGCCGCGGGAGCGCGATGTTGCGGCCGCTGACGACGACCACGAGCCGTTCTCGCTCCGGCGTCACCCTGGCTGCCAGCACGGCCGCAACGGCCGCCGCCCCTGCTCCCTCGGCCACCAGCCCGTGCGCAGCAGCGAGGAAGCGGATCGCCTCGGCGATCTGCGCCTCGCTCACGAGCACGACGTCGTCGACGTTCCGGCGGAGGATGTCGAAGGTGACGCTGCCCGGCTCGAGGTTTCCGGCGAGCCCGTCGGCGAGCGTCTCGCCGACCGCGACACGGACGATGCGCCCGGCCTTGAGCGCGGATCGCATCGCCGGAGACGCCTCGCTCTGAACCCCGATCACGCGGATGCCGGCTCGCTGCCTGCCCGCGAGCGCGACGCCGGCGGCAAGCCCCCCGCCCCCGACCGGGCAGACGACCGTGAAGGGCCCTTCGAGCTGCTCGGCCAGCTCGAGCCCGAGCGTGCCCTGACCCGCGATCACGTCCGGGTCGTTGTAGGCGGAGACGTAGCGCCGGCCCTCGCCGGCGAGCGCGTGCGCGTGCGCCTCCGCCTCGTCGTAGGTCTCGCCGTGGGTGACGACCTCGACGGGGAAGCGAGCCAGCGCGGCAAGCTTGGCGCGGGACGCGGTCTCCGGGCAGACCACGGTCGCCTGGATGTCGAGCGCCGTCGCCGCGTAGGCGATGCCGAGCGCGTGGTTGCCGGCCGACGCCGCGACCACTCTCTCGCCCGGAGCGAGACGAGCGAGCGCCGCGAACGCCCCGCGCACCTTGAAGGAGCCGGTCGGCTGAACGGTCTCGAGCTTGAGCAGCGCGCGGAGGGGCGGGCTCGGGAGGATCGGCGTCGCCCGCAGGTAGGCCCGCGTCTGAGCGGCCGCCTCGGCCACGTCGCTCGCCGTCGGCGCGGCTACGAGTCTGACGTCGCGACCCATGCGCGCTCGTGCTCTCAGGGGCGCTTGCGGGCGACCGCCTCGACCTCGACCTTGAAGCCTGCGAGCGTCGCCCCCACCGTCGTCCGCGCCGGGTAGGGCGGGCTGAAGTACTCGCTGTAGACGTCGTTGAAGACGGCGAAGTCGGCCAAGTCGGCGAGGTAGGCGTTGACCTTGACCACGTCGGAGAAGCGACAGCCGGCGGCCTCGAGGCAGCGACCGACGTTCCGCAGCGCCTGATGCGCCTGCTCGCCGAAATCGTCCGACACGAGCCTCCCGTCTGCGTCGAAGGGCACCTGCCCCGCCGTGTAGACGAGGTCGCCGCTGACGATGACCGGCGAGTAGGGAAACTGCGGTACGGCGAGATCCTCGGGCTGCAGCGCGTTGCGGACCATCGTTCCTCCTTCCGACGCTGACGGGCTGAGCCAGAACGTTAGCCGCGCGGCTCAGGGGCCTGTCCGGAATCGCCGGACGGCTGCCTGCCGATAAGGAAGAGACGCATGAGGCCAGACAGAAGGACGGCCGCCAGGCGCGGGCGCGTCGACCCCGGTCGGCGGCGGAGCCCGGCGGCGTGACCGCCGACGCAGAGGGCCAGCTCGTGGGGGTGCTCACCGTCCACCGAGACGTCACCGGCGTCGGGCTATGCGGACGAGTGGTTGCTCGACGGCGGCGGAAAGGGCCGCTCGGGGTTCGTCGGGAAGCCTTTCACGCCGGACGAGCTCCGCCGGAATGTTCGGGACATCCTCGAGCATGCGGGCTCCTGACGGAGCCGACGCGACCGGGGCGTCACGAGAGCGGCAGCGGCGGCTGCAGCAGGTGGCTCGAGTCGAGCAGGCGGACACCCGAGACCCACTTGACCCAGTCGAAGCCGCGCTGATCGGGAACGACCAGGCGCGCGGGAAAGCCGTGGCCGTGGCTCAGCGGGCGGCCGGCGACGTGCGTCGCGAGGATCAGCCGCTCCGCGTCGCCGATCGAGAAGCGGCGAGCGTAGCCGGTGACGGATTCGAAGACGACGCTTCGTGCGCTCTCGAGAAGCCGTGCTTCCGTAAGCAGAGCGCCCACGGTGACGCCCGTCCACTCCTGCCTCGAGAACCATCCTCCCGTGCAGTCGAGGGTCGCGACGACGCTCGAGTCGCCCCGCCCGAGCAGTTGCTCGTAGGTCAGCTCCAGGGGTCGCGCGACCTCTCCGTCCAGAACGAGTCGATACCCGTCGACCCCCACCGGCTCCGGGTCGTCGTTGAGCCAGCTCACCGACGGGAACGAGCCCGTGAAGCTCCCCGTCTCGTAGGAGCCGGTGAAGCGGCGCCGGCTGCCCGGCGTCTCGAGCAGCCTCTGCACCGTGCGCTCGACCTGCCAGAGGACTACGCCCGCGGCCGCGATGCCCGCCATGCGAAGGAAGGCTGCGCGGTCGCGCGCCGCCGGCACCCGGACGATCCAGCGGCGATCGACGACGTGCCAGGCAAGCAGAGCCAGGAGCAGCAGCGCGAGGTAGGCGTGGAGGTTGATCACGCTGACGCCGAGGACGTAGAGCGTCCGCCCCGCGCTGATCCACACGAGCCCCGTCACGAGCACGGCGAGCAGGAGCAGGACGAGGATCGACAAGGTGACCCGTGCCTGGGTGAGCCCCGGACGGCGGCGAACGGCGTTCAGCACGAGCGTTCCCTTGGCGAAGAGCAGGACGACGATGCCGTAGGCGCCGACCGCGTGCAGCCAGAACACGACCCGGAACGGCTCGCTCGTCCCGAGCAGCCCGACGAGGCCCGTGACGATCTGGAGCAGGACGAGGAGGAGCAGCGCGAGATTCGCCCACGGGAACGGCATCGGGCGGGCCATCTCGAGCCACGGTAGCGCCGGCTGCAACGAGCCGCGCTTACGGCTTCCTTACGATCGACCGGCCCGCATGAGGCGGGGCCGCAGGACGGAGCTAGCGGTCGATCGTCTTGTCGAGCCAGTCGAAGACGCGCTGATCGCGCAGGCCCAGCGCCATCGGCTCGCAGTGCCAGTCGGCCCCCTCGTCGGTCGTGAAGCGAACGAGCTCCTTCGGGCCGCGGAGCGCGTCGTAGAGCTCCTGCGACTGCCCGGGCCAGAACTGCTCGTTGTCGGGGTCGGTGATGAGCATCGGGCACTCGATCCGGTCGACGACGTCGCGAAGGTGGTACTGCCGCAGGCGCGTGTACACCTCGAACGGGTCGTCGGTCCCGTAGGGTCGCATGCGGAAGGCGAGGGTCTGGCGCGCGCCCCTGTGAATCCTCGTGCCCCAGTCCATGCTCCGGTTGAACCGCTCACGGTCTCCGTCGTCGAGCAGCTTGGCCATCCTCTTCGGCAGGTGGGCGAGCCACGAGGTCGCGACGTCCATCACGCCGGGATCGGCGATCGCCGCGCGGATCCGCTTCTCGAACGCCACCGCCCGAGGCACCCAGTACCCAGCCTGGCTGACGCCGTGGAGAGCGATCCGCTCCGGGTCCACGTCCGCACGCGCCAGAAGGTAGTCGGCGACCGGCGTGATGACCGCCTCCCAGTCGTGGCGGAAGAAGAGGGCTTGCTCGTAGAGAGCGTGGCCCTCGCCGGGGCCGTCGAACGTCAGCGCGAGGTATCCTCGCGCCACCGCAGCCGCGCCTCCCTGCAGCCACATCGCGTGCACGGGCCCGTCGCTGCCGTTGTTGAGGATCAGCGTCGGCAAGCGTCCGTCCCCGTGCCTCGGCCTGAACACGTAGCCGACGAGCGTCGTGCCCTCGTAGGGGATCTCCACGCGCTCGATGCGTGGATCGGTGAGCTCGCAGTAGCGCTCCCATGCGTGGCGATGCAACCGCCAGACGTCGAGCAGGCGCGAGGGGTCCTCGGTGCCTTCGAGAGAGGCCGTGGCGGCGAAGACGTACGCGGCGGCCCGCAGGTACGCCTCGCGGGCGCTGACGAGATGCCCGGCCGCCTCGCAGTCCCCTGCGGTACGAAGCACGCGCTCTCCGGTCGCCCGCCACTCGCCGAACCAGCTCTCCGCGTCGCCGTCCTCGATCCGCGACGCGGTCGAGAGCACCTCGCCCACGTCGGCGGCCTGGTAGTAGACGCCGCCGAGGACGAGCTGGAGGTCGAAGTCGAACTGCTCGTCCTTGAAGAAGCGTCGTTTCGGCCGGCGCTCCATGCAGCTACTCCAGACCGCTCGCCCGGCACTGCTCGAGCGCCATGACGGCCCAGTCCCTCTCGCCGTCGCCGTGCGCGATCGCTCCCAGCAGGCGGTCGCGATACGTGTTGGCGCTCGGCAGAGGCACGCGAGCCAGCCCGCCCGCGTCCAGGATCAGGTTCGCGTCCTTGAGCCCGAGGTTGGCCGTGAACCCAACGGTGTCGTACGAGGCCTCGACCATGATCGTGCCGTAGGTCTTGTAGGCGGGTGCGGCGAAGAGGCCGTCGGTCATGACGTCGTAGAGGACGTGCGGCTCGACACCGTACTTGCGCACGAGCGAGAACGCCTCGCCCATGGCCTCGATCGCGCAGCCGAGGACGAAGTTGTTGCTCAGCTTGATCGCCGTCGCTCCCTCCGGTCGCTCGCCTGCCTCGAAGGTGCGTCGCCCGATCACTTGGAAGAGCGGCTCGCAGAGGCGCAGCGCCGGGGCAGGGCCCGCGGCGACGATCCCGAGCTGGCCGGCAGCAGCGACGTCGGGCCGTCCGAGCACGGGCGCCGCCACCAGCGTCTGCCTCGCCTCGGCGTGGGCGGCGTCGAGGGCCTGGATCGCCGCCACGCCGTGCGTGCCCATGACGAGGTGAACGGCGTCCGGCGCCAGCGAGTCGCGCACGCCGCCCGGGCCGAGCGTGACCTCGCTCAGGGCCTGGTCGTCCGCCACCATCGAGATGACGACGGCGCGGCCGTCGCATGCCTCTGCGATGGACGGAGCAACTCGCGCTCCGCCCTTGGCGAGCTCCGAGGCCTTCTCGCGCGTGCGGTTGTAGACGACGAGATCGTGCCCGCCGCCGAGAACCCTGCCCGCGATCGCCTGGCCCATTCGGCCGAGACCGACGAAACCGACGTTCATGGCGCTCCCTTCCTCGTGGACATGCGGTCGTATACAGGTTCCTGGAGGCGCGCTGCAGCGCCAAGCGTCGCTCGCCCGTTCATCGAGGGCTGCTCGAGCGTTCTACGGGACGCGCTCGCCGCCTTCGACCTCGCCCGCCGCGGGCGGGTCGTTCTCGTGCCGGCCGATCACGAACCAGATGCCCGTCACGGGCTCGTCCGAGACGTTTCGCAACCGGTGCGGCGTCGTCGACTCGAACGAGATGGAGTCGCCTGGGCCGAGCACGTAGGTCTCGAAGCCGACCGTCACCTCGAGCGTGCCGGTGAGCACGACCCCGTACTCCCGGCCGGAGTGCCGCACGAAGACGTCGTTCACGCTCGACGAGCCGCCGACGTCGTACCGAACGAACAGGAAGTCGGCGTCCGGGTCGATCGTTGCCGTGAGCCGCTCCCAGCGTACGCCGGACTCGAGCTCGATCGCTTGGCGAGCGTCCGCCCGCTGCAGTCTCTGGCGGTGATGACGCTCGTCCGCGGCGGCGACCGCCTGACCGCCCCGGCGCCTTGCCGGGCGAGGCGCGTTCTCGGGCGCCTCCGGCGCTTGACCGAAGAGCTCGTCCAGCGACATGCCGAGCTCGGTGACGATCGCCCACAGCGTGCTCACGGACGGCCGGTACTTGTCGGTCTCGATCTTGGAGATCGCGCTCGGAGACACGCCGAGGCGGCGGGCGAACTCCCGAAGCGACAGGCCCTGCTGCTCCCTCCGAGCGCGGAGGCGCAACCCGATGCTCCCGCCGGCGCCCGGCCGGGCAGCCGGGGCAGCGCGTTCCCTCGTGACCGACCGGGCCATGGCAACCCATCCTAGGGAATCGCGGCGACCGTCTCGCTGGTGACGCCGGCGAGGAGGTCGAGCCGCTCGACGATGTCCTCGATCTCCCTCACTCCGGGGTCGAAGGTGACGTCGACGATGAGCTCCTCCGCTCCCATGCTCCTCGTCGCGGCGATGTCCTCGCCGATCTGCTCCACCGTCCCGGAGAAGTCGACGCGGCCCTCGCCGTCGGGCCGATCGCAGACGGCGACGTTGGCTCGCACGATCAGCTTGAGCTCCTCGTCATCGCGCCCGATCTCGCGAGCGGCCGATCTGATGTCGTCGAAGAGCGCCGGGATCTCGGCCAGGGGAATCCCAACCGGGTTCCAGCCGTCCGCGCAGCGGGCGACCCGTGCCATCGTCGCCGGGGTATACGCGGCCATGTAGACGGGAGGGTGAGGCTTCTGCACCGGCTTGGGACCGATGAAAGAGCGCGGGACGACGAAGAACTCCCCGCGGAACTCGACCGGGTCGGTCGTCCAGATGGTCTTGAGCAGCCGGAGGGCCTCTTCGAAGCGCTCCCCCCGTCGCTCCCAC